>CBDUZM010000069.1:0-10303 GCA_965371685.1 uncultured Spirochaetaceae bacterium
ATGACGGCCGAATTGAACTCTGGTTATATAGAGCAGGAACTCAAAAATATTGGATATAAAATAATTAGAAAGAAGATACCGTAGAAAAACCCGAGAACAAAAGGGTCATGCGGTCCTGAAAAGACCTGGCCGGGCACTACATCTTCCTCCACACCAAATTGATATGCCAGTATAATGGAAAAGAAATTACTGATTCAAGGTTAATAAAGGCGCCATTGCCACATTTCGCTGAAATCTTTAAAATAACACCCGATTAATACTGGAAACAAGATTTATGAAACTTCGTAGAGGACGCGTGGGTACCGGAGCAGTTAGGCAGTTTGTATCTCTTATGACAACGGTTCTGATTCTAACCGCTGTGCCTTTGAGCGGGTGCAAGGCCGGCAGAGAAGCTTCCACTATGCCCGAACCCGAATCTTCTCCAGGATCCGACGGGACTTCAGCCTATAAACAGTTCAGTCCGGAGTGGTTTAAAGCCTTCTACGACAACTTCCGCTATCCGGATGTCCGCCAGATAACAGCGTCACCGGTAATCACCGGCGGCGAGGAAGCAGACAGGAGGATCGTTGCCATCGCGGAAGAGCGGGGATACAGGCTTCGTGGAGAAGGCAGCAGGGACAGCCTCGTTTCAATAGACGAAAAATGGCTTCAGCCTGCCGCGGCTTTCGCATGGCAGAACCTTAAGGAGGAAGCCCTTAAGGATGGTATCGTACTGGGCCTGATTTCAGGCTTCCGTTCCGTGGAGCGCCAGAGAACCATATTTCTAAATCAGTTGGCTCGCCAGTCGGAGAAGATAATCGGCAGGAAATACACTGCAGAAGAGATCGCGGAAGGAAAGGCCGATGCCGTTATACAAGGCATCCTGCGCACATATTCCATCCCGGGGTTTTCGAAGCACCACACCGGTTATACCCTCGACATAACCGACGCCGGCTCGGGACGTGATTTCACCGATTTCGCTGAAACCGGGGGATTCCGCTGGATCTCGGACAACAACTACCTGAATGCAAGACGCTTCGGATTCATTCCCAGCTATCCCGAAGGCGTCTCCAATCAGGGTCCCATTCCCGAAGCCTGGGAGTATGTGTGGGTGGGCGAACCCGCTCTTAAATGAAGGCGGCGCCGACATTCCTTATTGATTTATCCTCTTTGCAAGCTCTTCCAGGCTCCTGATATTTCCGCTAACCAGCCCTCCTGAAAAAATAAGCTTGACTCCCTGCTCTACAGACATAGAAGAGTCGACTACCTCGTCTTCCGGCACGATAAGCATCCAGCCTGTCGTGGGATTGGGTGAGGATGGAATAAAGAGGGTCAGCAGCTTTTTGCCCGTCTCTCCCGAAATCTCAGAGGTAACAAAGCCCACGGAGTACAGCCCTTTCCTGGGGTACTCCACGATAACTACACGCTTGAACCGGTCTTCCCCCCCGCCGAGTAGTGAAGAGAACACTTGCTTGAGAGGATTATAGAGACTTTTTACCAGGGGAATTTTTGTCAATAGTCTTTCCCAGATACCGAACAGCTTCCTTCCCAGTGACCATCTTATGATATAGCCGATTAGAGCGGTAAAAAGAAAAAAGAGGAGCACTATAAGCAGGTAAAACGCGATCCAGTATACGGGAATCCAAAAACCGACCATCTCCTTCCCGGGAAAAATGAGCCGGAAAGCTTTCTCAGGAAAGATATTGAGGGTTCTGTGGACAAGATCGCCCAACCAATAGACTATAATGCCGGTCAAAGCCAGCGGTAGAAGAGCAACAAGGCCTTCGAAGAAATGACGCAGCAGGCGCCTTTTTCTCTTTTTATTCTTCATAGTGTCTCCCCGGTTTAAAGAGTGAGGGACATACCTTCCCACACACCGAAAAAATCCAGCCTGCTCTTCTCCCTGGATATGATACTCTTGCAGCGCGTAATTTCTCGATCCAGATCGGTATCCGTACGATCCGGATCATGGTGTACAATGCCCATACGCTTGACCTGTGAATCGATCCCTAACCGGGCGGCGGCGGCGAAGGTCGAGTGCCCCCACCCCTTTGTCCGCTGATATTCCTCCTCCGTGTACTGAGCGTCATGGAAAAGGAGATCGGCGCCGCGGCAAAAGGATCGATAGCCAGATGCCTCCAACCCGCCTTCATGGCGGATAGAAAGCTCATTATCGGTGAGAAAAACGAAACTCTTGTCCCCTTCCACAATCTTAAAACCATAACCTCCATTGGGATGGGAAAGAGGAACGGGTATAATAGCGGAGGAACCGATCGAAATCTTATCCGCTTTTCCGAGACTAAAATTAAATTTCGCCCGCAGAAGCCCAAACTCTACCGGAAAGTACGGCGGGGCCATCTGATGTTCCAGGTAGCGTTTCAGGCACTCCTGAGGACAGGGACCACCGCCTACATGAATCACATATTTCTCGAGGTAGGCTGGTTTAAAAAACGGAAAGCCGTTGAGATGATCCCAATGGGCATGGGTCAGCAAAAGGTATATATCGGATAGCTCCTTCTCTTTGAGAAGAGCGTTGCCCAGTTTGTGTATACCGGATCCCGCGTCAATTATTATTAAAGAGCCGTCATTCAGTCTGATTTCAAGACAGGTTGTATTTCCCCCGTATTTTACGGTATCAAGGCCGGGGGTAACCAGCGATCCGCGTGTGCCCCATATCTTTATCTTCACAGCAGCCCCCTATTTTTCAATCCTGCCCGATAAATTTTTGTACCAGTGTCTCGATTTCGGAATAGGAGTATGTAACCGGGAATTCGGGGAATTCACCGATAATATTATCCGGTGGTCTGAACAGAACCCCTGCATCCGCCGCTTTAAGCATTGTCACATCGTTGTAGGAATCGCCTACTGCGAATGTCCGGAAACCAATGCTTTTAAAAGCTTCCACAGCCCGGCATTTCCCGTCCTCCTGCCTGAGAGTGTAACTCTCTACTGAACCGTCGTCACCTATTAAGAGAGTGTTGCAGAACAAAGTAGGCCATCCAAGTTTACTCATCAACGGTCTCGCGAACTGGTCAAATGTATCGGATAGGATAATTACCTGCGTCAATGCCCTCAGCCTGTCGAGAAGCTCCCCGGCGCCTTCAAGAGGTTCCATTTTGCCGATGACCTTCCGGATGTCACCGAGTTTGAGATTGCGGTTTTTAAGAATTCGAATTCTCCTCTTCATCAGGACATCGTAGTCGGGAACTTCCCTGGTGGTCAGTCTGAGCTCCGGTATACCTGAAACCTCGGAAAATGCAATCCATATTTCCGGAACAAGAATACCCTCGAGATCAAGACATACAATATTCATACAGATCCCCTGCTCTTTATACCAGAATCAGCGACGGCTTTTCAATAGGAAGCTTCATACTGCCTCAACTCCTTGACAACTCCTACAGGTACCCATAGAATGCCCACGATGCTGTTATCCAACAAGATTTCCTTCCGGGTTCTCATACTATGCATTCTTCTCATTTTTTCCGCAACAGCCGCCTACAGCCAGCAGAAATTTCCTGTGGCTGTCATGGAATTCAAAGTTACCAAACTTCCTCCGGATGAAGTCGAATTAATGATCGACTTCCTGAACAACGCTCTTTTTGAGACGGGTGTCTTCGACGTAATACAGAAAAGCCGCAGGGACCATCTGATAAAAGAAATCGAGTTTTCCTATTCCGACATGTCAGACTCCGCAAAAAACAGGGAACTGGGAAAGTTACTGGCATCGCAATTTCTCATCTTCGGAAGCATCGGACAACTGGGCAAGCACGTTCTCTTTAACCTGACCACGGTGGATGTTGAGACAGGCCAGACGGTCAGCACTTACTCACAAACATACAGCCAGCTCGATGAGATCGTCGACGATTTCGAACAGATTGCCGGCAACATCGCCCGGTTTGCATCAAGGCTCACATTCCTGAAGAAAGCCGAATTGCTCTTAGTGGAAGATTTCGAGAAGCCGGGAGATTGGCTGGAAACAGAGCTTCTCTATTATGAAGACGGCTGGTACCACATTTACTCTCCCGACATGGATTATTACACCTGGAAACATCCTGTCTTCGATGACTTTGTCTACGAAGCTGAAGCCCGTTGGGTAGGAGGAGAAGAAGATTTTGGTTACGGAATTCTGTTCAGAGTTCAAGACGATGACAATTACTATCTCTTTGATATCACTCAGACCGGCTATTTCAAGCTGGATAAAAAGGTAGACGGAAACTACAGCGACATTACATCCTGGGAACCAACAACGGCTATTAATACGGCCGGAAAGAATATCCTCAAGGTGGAAGCGTTGGGTAAAAATATTACCCTCTATATCAATAACTTCAAGGTAAAGGAAGTGGTTGACGACACATTCCATTCCGGGGAATTCGGATTTTTTGCCGGAGGGAATGTTCACGCCGCCTTCGATAATGTTAAAATTTATCGAGGGCGCCTGCTGCTCTACAATAATTTTTCCCGGAGCCCTGAAGACTGGGTCGTGGATGAAACCGCTGGCGTTCGAAACGGAGAGTACAGGTTGACGCCTTCGGAAGGCGGCTACTATTCATGGCGGGCTGAAGAGCTTGAAAATGCTTCCTTCAAGGCGGAGACCCGATGGCTTTCCGGATCAACAAATATGGGTTACGGATTGATTTTTCGCCTTCAGGATATTGACAATCACTACTTCTTTCTGATAACAAAGAACGGTTATTATAAACTGGGTATGTATAATGAGGGTGGTTGGTACGACTTGATTGACTGGAAGAAATCACGTTTCATAAACGAAGTGGGAAAGAACACCCTTAAAGTGGAAATGTACGGCTCACAATTCAAACTCTACATAAACGGTAACCATATGGAGGACTATATCGACGATACCTTTTCCGAAGTGAAAGTCGTCTTTGTCAGCCTCGAAGATGTGAATACAGCCTTCGACAATGTGGAAATTTTCCTGTTGGATTAGTCCGATCGAAAAAACCAATCAGTTTTTTCCTAATCCTTTATGCCTAACAATAATAAACAATGAATGCTTTAAAGACCCTCTTAAAATTTCTTAAACCGTATCGGAGACGCTTTTTTTTCGCCCTGATCGGAATGGCCGCTTTTACAGTTCTGGATGTTATACCACCGATGTTAATGAGAAACCTTATGGACAATGTAGTCGAGCCCAGGCTCTGGAATCGCCTGCTGGGCGCCGTGGGCCTTATTATCCTCGTTCCGGTCACAAGTCATCTGATACGTTTCGTCAATCTTGGGATAATCATGACGACTGCCAGACGCTTTATTGCCGATATCCGGCTGGGTATGTATCGCAAAGTCCTTTCCCTCAGTTTGCGGTACCACGGAGAAAAATCCTCCGGCGCCATAGTACAGAGAATAATGGACGACGCAAATATGCTGTTACGCCTGTTGACTGGCGATACTATCCGCCTGGTGGTGGATCTTATTATTTTCATTTTTTCAATGACTGTAATGTTCTCTATTTCCCCTTTGATCGGAGGGGTTCTCTGCGGGATGCTTTCCCTTTACTACCTGGCATATCGCTTTTACAGCTGGCGTATAAGAAACTCAACTCAATCGTATCGCCTTTCCTATGACCGTATCGCGGGAAGATTACAGGAAACCATCTCGGGTGTCCGGCACGTCAGGATATTCAACAGGGAAGAGTGGGAAAACACGCTCTTCCTCGGGCGCACCCAGGAGAGCCTGACAAAAGAAATAGAGACCCGTATGGGCTCCATAAAGCTGAGCACCGTTTGTACTGCCATAGCCGGTTTTGGTTCGGCGGTTATCGCCGGTCTGGCAGGATACTATGTCCTGACCGGACGACTGACTTACGGGGATTTTCTTGCCATCAATGCTTACGTATGGATTTCCATCAACCCGGTTACAAGGCTTACCAATATGGCCGGCCAGATGTCGGAGGCCTTTGTATCCGTTGAAAGAATCGCGGAGCTTCTCGAAGAAACCGAGGATATAATTTCCAAGCCGCTGGCGCCTAAAATGCCCCCCATTGAAGGGGCAGTCGAGTTCAAGGATGTTTACTTTCAATACGAAGCCAGCGTGCCTCTATACCGGGGGCTGAATCTCCGTGTGGATCCCGGTATGACGGTTGCCCTCGTCGGTCCTACAGGCTGCGGGAAAACCTCTCTTACCTCCCTCATGATGCGCTATTGGGATATTCAAAGCGGCGCCATTCTCATCGACGGCGCCGATATTCGAACGGTAGAGCTGACGAGCCTGCGAAATGTCTTCGGGGTTGTCCTCCAGCAGCCCGTCTTATTCGACGGAACACTTGCAGAAAACATTGCCTACAGCTACCCGGAAGCCACAGGCAAACAAATAGAAGAGGCTGCCAGGTCGGCAGAGATCTACGACATGGCCTTAAACCTTCCCAACGGCTTTGATACGAAAATAGGCACCGAAGGAATAAAGCTCTCCGTGGGAGAAAAGCAGAGGGTAAGCATTGCCAGGGCCATTCTCAAAGATCCTTCCATACTTATTATGGACGAGGCTACTTCTTCTCTGGACAGTAATTCCGAAGCTCTTATTCAAAAAGCCTTGAACAGGGTCCTCAAGGGCCGTACCAGTTTTATTGTGGCCCACAGGTTATCGACAATTAATTCCGCCGATCTCATCGTAGTTATGGACAGGGGACGGATCATCGAGCAGGGAACCCATCGGGAGCTCATGCAGCTTGAAGACGGGCTCTACCGGAAGCTCTATCAGGAGCTCCTGGGAGAAAGCACGGGAGAGACTTATGAAAGCCGGGAATGACAGGGTCAGAAGCATTGTGGACCGCATGCTGCAAGACAAGGAAGAGTTCCAGGCAAAACCCGGACCGGATTTGAAGAGGCTCTGGCGGGATTACCTGAAATCCTCCAGTCTTTCGCTTCTCATCGCTTTCTTCATAACCTGCCTGTGGAGCGCCCAACCCTTCGCCTTCGCCTTTACCCGGATTTTTCTGGTAGACCGGGTCTTGAAGCTGGAAAGCGGATTCGATCCGAGCGAGCTGACCGGCCAGATTCATCTTCTATGGATCTGGATTTTTATGACGGCAGCCATATGGCTGGTATTCATTGTGTGCCACTGGCTGCGAAGCCTGCTGATCGTAGGCGCAGGAAAGGAGATGGTATATAAGCTGCGTCGGCAGCTTCATGAAAAACTGCAGTACCTTCACCTGGGTTACTACGAACGAAATCCTTCGGGACGTATCATGAGCCGGGTGCTGGATGACGTTAAAGTCCTGCAGCAGTGGAGTACCGTCCAGGCGGCGAGTCTCCTTGCGCAGGCGATCAGGCTCGTTATAGGAATAGGAGTGCTGTTCTATCTCGATTGGAAGATTACGCTCCTCGTTGTGGTCGGTCTTCCCTTTTACGGACTTACCTATTATATCATGAAGCCCAAGCTCCGCCGGACAAACATCGCCCTCAGCAGGCTGAACGCGTCTCTCTATGCCCGTGCTGCCGAAAGAATAGCGGGCATTCAGGTGGTTAAAGCCTTTGGCCGAGAGAAGGGGGAACTTAGAGCGTTCGCCCATAGAGTTGTCGAAAGTCTCCGTGTACAGCTGAAAATCATTACCTACCAGAGGGTGCTTGTGGTGCTGGCAGGAGTCATTTCCGCTGTTACCACCGGCCTGACAATTTACCTTATTATCCTACAAGTAAAATCGGGAAACATGACCCTTGGCGAGGGTATGGCATATATCTCCGCACTTCCCAATCTCTTTGTGCCGGTCAATTCGCTTACCTCTCTCTTTTCCATGATTCAAAGCGTATTGGTTGTTCTTCGAAGGGTGTTCTATCTTCTCGATGAAAAAATAGATGTGGTTCCCGGCGCCATTAAGCTGGACGGCATGCAGGGTAAGATTCGGTTCAATGATGTCACCTTTACCTATCCGGGGCAGAAGGAATCCACCTTGCAGGAGGTCAACCTGATAATCCAGCCGGGGCAGAAAGTGGCTCTCATGGGGCCATCCGGATCGGGAAAGACTACCGTATTCATGCTGCTTCTCCGTTTCTACGACCCGGAGAAAGGCACAGTTCACGTTGGCGGCGTTAATCTGGTGGATTCCAATCCCCTCTCCCTGAGGCGCCATGTATGCATGGTCCAGCAGGAGCCAGTTATTTTCTCAGGCACCCTGGCCGACAACATTCTTTACGGCCGCCTCAAGGCAACGGCGGACCAAGTGGTTACGGCGGCGCAGCGAGCCGAGCTGCACAGCTTTATTCTCTCACTTCCCGGGAAATACGAAACAGAAGTCGGTGAGGGGGGGGTTACCCTCTCGGGCGGACAGAAGCAGCGTCTCGCCCTGGCTACTGCTCTGCTTACAGACCCGGAGGTGCTGCTGCTCGATGACACGACTTCGGCCCTGGATGCCAAAACAGAATCGCGAATCAGAGAAACCCTGAATAAGGTACTCGAAGGTCGAACCAGTCTGACAATTACTCAACGAGTTGCCACTGCCAGGGAATGTGATTATATTATTGTACTCGAAGAGGGGAAGATCAGCCAGCTGGGAACCCATGCCGAGTTGTCTCAACAGCATGGTTTTTATAGACGTATCTACGAACAGCAGGAAGGGCTCTAATCGGAAGAGGAGGAATCATCATGTCTCTGTTGAAAAAACTTTTCGCCGGCCGGTCCGAAGACAAAAAAAAAGAGAACGCGTCGAGTCCTGAAGAGAAAGCTAAGGATGTTGACCTCCAGGAAGAGCTCGATGAGCTCACAGCCACTGAAAAACAGCGGAACGTGGACCGCGCAAAGACAGAAGCGGAGAAGACGATCAGCGATGCCACCTTTGCTGATATTCGGGGCATCACCCTTATTGAGCGGGGACGATGTCCTGAATGCGGAGGTCGAACGGAACTTATGGTCTTTTCCAAGGTCTGCCCCAACTGCGGGTGGTACAGGAGGAGCTCTCACGAAACGGCCAACTGCACCGTCATCCTCGAAACGGGGGAGAAGATCAAATGCGACAAAATTTTCAATGTAAAAGGCGAAAGAATCATCTGCATTAAAAACGATGTAATGCAGACCATGGTCACACGCGCAACCATCCGGCGTATAGATTATGAGTGGGAAAAGGAGAAACTGGAAAGAGCACAGTATCGGTTTCAAAAGGAGCGTACCGGCGTCTGCGACTGGTGCGGAATTGGTTTCAGGGATTCTAATGATGACCTTACGCCTCTGGAGGATTATGTCGCCTTCGGCGCCTTCCAGGAACGGCATAGATTTTGCAGCGAGAAGTGTATGGCGGCCTTCCGCAGACAGTATCCTACGCGGATCCATCGAAACTGCTATCAAACAGACTGCAACACCTGCGACGAGTGCATCAAGCGCTTTGACACGAGCAGCTTCAAGAGGTTCCTCACACCCGATGCCAATAAAGGTTGATTTAAACCGTCCCTAACCAACATTACTGCAATTTTTTAACAAAAAAGTGTTGACTTGTCTTATGGGTTGGTATATATTATCCGCTGAATCAATACAGGAGGGAAGGCTTTAATAGAAGCTGTCTGGTAACTGTATGATCTTCATTATTTCTAATACGCCCACCTAAACTTAAACTACCATATTAAGCTGCAGCAATTTATCTCAACCTTGAAATGAAGGATGGTTATGAGTCTGCTGAGAAAATTATATCCCTTTTTAAAACCCCATTTACGACGCCTCGTTTTCGGGCTTCTTGGCATGGGGATCTTCACACTCCTCACTCTCATTCCTCCCCTGGCGATGAGGTATCTTATTAACAACGTCGTTCTGACCGGAGCATGGCGGTTGCTCCTGCCGGTGGCAGGGGTAATAGTTATGGTGCCCCTCCTCTCCCATACCATCAACTTTATGAACAGCAGGATTATCATGAGAGCAGGATACGGTCTGATCTCTGATATTCGTCTGAAGCTGTACGAAAAGGTGTTAGATCTCAGTTTCCGTTTCCATGGAGATCACTCTTCCGGAATGATTGTTAATCGGTTGATGGACGACGTAAATATGTTCCATTACTTGATTACAGGTCAAACCGTGAGCGTCATCGTAAATCTGATCATCTTCTGCTTCTCCGTGTCCATTGTATTTACGATCTCACCTCTCCTGGCGGCAATCCTCCTGGCCATCCTGGTGCCGTACGTGCTTGTATATCGTCTGTTCTCCCGGAAAATCCGATCCGCCAGTATGGATTACCGGAACGTGTACGACCGGATTGCCGAGCGCCTCCAGGAAACTATTTCCGGGGTCCGCCAGGTGCGGATATACAACCGGGAAATCCGGGAGAACGCCATGTTCCTGGATAGGACTTCCATAAGCCTTCGCCATGCCCTTTCATCGAGCGTCAACTCAGTCG
>CBDUZM010000070.1:0-10267 GCA_965371685.1 uncultured Spirochaetaceae bacterium
CCGGATCGAACGACAGCTCGTTATTCCCCGATACTTCGAGGATGTCGAGGCCGGCGAAATGCAGGCGTGGGCCGATGAAAACCGGGATGGAATCCTTCAGCCTCACGAGCAGGAGCTGTTGTATGAAGCCCTTTGGAAAGTGACTCAGGAACCTCACCGGGTTTCGAATCCTTTGGATGAGTTCTGCGACTGGAACAGGAACGACCGGATCGATGAGGCCGAGATGATCCTTGCCCGGGCACTGCTTATCAGGGACAGCCTCCGAAGGGGTTTCATACATTTCCCGGATTTCGCTCGACAATATCTCGACCAAAACAGATCCGGCTCTATCGATCTAGGCGAGGCGGAGGAAGCGTTCGAGCTGGCTTATGGAGAAAGGGGGGATCGGCCTGTAGAATCGCCTTTGGGAGAGAAGATCGATTTCATCCTCGATGGTGTTGTTACTGAGTTCGAAAGGCAGATTTTCACGAGAAACGTGACGCGACTCGTCGCCACAATACACGAATGGCCGGTATTTGAGCGCCTGGCCGAGGGAAGCGCCGACTGGGTGATCGCCTGGGCTGACGCCAACGAGGATGGTGTTATCGGGGAGGAGGAGCTCTGGGATGTTGGGAGACTCATGCGCGGCACATTGGCGGAAACGGAAATCATCACTTCCCCCATCGGGCTGCACTACGACGAAGATCACGATCTTAGACTCTCCCCGTCCGAGCGGGAACAAGCTGCGAATGAGCTGCTTAACAACATACTTCCGGAGGTTATGCAGATTGACACAATGTCATTCGAACGGGCAGCCACAATCTCCGAGCTCGATGTGAATGAAAACGGCTGGCTCGATCCACATGAGGTCGAGAGCTTCGGCAAGATTGCTCTGGACCCGGAACGGCTGATCGGCCGGCCGGCGCGGACTCCGCTGGAACGAAGGATAGACCGCGAGCCAAGAAACGAAAAGATCGATGAGTGGGAAGTGTTTTCCTTTACCGAGGGGGTGTTTGCCACCATTGCCGAAATCTGGCTTCTGCAATCGGGGAAGATCGGGCAAACCGCCGTCGGGCTGAGCTCGGACGAGCCCTTCGTTTCAAAAGTTGAGCATGAAACGGCAAAGGAGATCGACGAAGTCACGAAAGCGGCCGAGGAAAAGGTAACCACGACTGAAGTGAGTGAAACAAGGTCAACCGGCAGCCTGTCGGCGGCAGTAACCCTGTATCCGGTTTTTCCGGTGCTGTTCAAATATCTTGATACGGCGCCTGTAGGAAAAGTCGTAATCAGGAACGGAATGTCGGTCCAGGTAAAAAACCTGCAGGTAAAACTTAGCATGAAGCGCTATATCGACAGCCCCAGGGTAAGCGCTCAGATTGATTTTCTCGCTGCGGGCCAGGAGACTACTGTCGACCTACTTGCACTGTTCAACGAGGACGTACTCGATCTTACGGAAGGTACACGCACCGCCGCTCAGGTTATAATAGACTACGAGGATTCGACGGGCAGACAGCAGCTGGCAGTCACTGAAACCCTGACTTTATACGACCGGAACGCCATACAGTGGGACGATGACGAAAAGGTAGCTTCCTTTGTAACCGCCAGGGATCCCCAGATCAGACTACTCGCAACAAATATGACGGCGCTTATCCGGCGATACAAGAACACATCGATCAGCGATAACCTGCAAAACGCGATGGTGCTGTATGCGGCAATGATCCAGCACAACCTCGGATACAATATCGATCCGAGCTCGTCGTACAAGATGTTATCCAAGGACAGCCTTGCAATAGACTATGTTCAGTTTCCGCGCCAGACACTGATATTCAAAGGCGGCGACTGCGACGATCTATCGGTGTGCTATGCTTCGCTTCTCGAGGCTATCGGGATTCCGTCGGCATTTATAACCATACCCGGTCATATCTATATCGCCCTTGGATTGAAGATGGATGCGTCGACGGCTAAAGCGCGGTTCTCTACACCCGGGGATCTTATTTTCGCCGGTGACGGAACTGTATGGGTGCCGGTGGAAATCACGAAGCTCAATGATTCTAGTCCCGATTTTCTCGACGCATGGTCAGAAGGCGCAAAGGAGTGGCGGGAGCATAACAGCCGCGGCCAGGCGCAACTCATCCCGACGAGCAGTGCATGGCAGACTTACGAGCCTGTTGCGGCGAGTTTCATGACTGACTCCGTTGCACTCCCTGACACAAAAAAAGTGCTCGAAGCCTTCCAGAGCGACCTTGCACGTTTCGTGAGTCTGGAAATCGCTGACCAGGAGCTCACGCTGCAGGGCCGGCTGTCGAGCGACCCGAACAGCCCGCGGCTTCTCAATCTATTGGGCACACTCTATGCGCGCTATGGGCTCAGCGAGAAAGCGCTCGAGAAATATACCGCCGCCGTTGCCGACCAGGAATACTTCGGCGCACTCATGAATCTCGGGCATCTGGAATTCCTCGCAGAGGAGTACCTTAATGCAAGTGCATATTACCAGCGAGCTCTCAAGGCTCAGCCCGATAACACTCACGCAATACTTGCACTGGCGAGGACCGATCATGAGCTGGAGAACTACGGGAACGTTCGGAGCTATTACGCACAGCTGGAACAGCTCAATCCCCAGCTTGCCAGGGACTATGGCTACCTTGATCTTCGCGCCTCGGAATCGGTTCGGGCCGAGGAATCCACGCGGCTGAGAAAATTCATAGTTTGGGAAACCGAGGAAAGTGAGTAACCGGGTAAAACCCGCGCCGAATTATGAATTATCATCTCTACTGAAAGTTGAGGTTTTTAGAGCTGAATTCCAATAAAAATCCGGGGTTTCATATGGAAGCTGTCCGACCCTTCAGGATTGGCTTCGGGATCTGCATACCACCCCGGAACATACATGAGATACGACAATCCTGCGAAAATTCCCAGGTTTCTTGATGATTGTATACCTCCGAGAATACGAATTTCGGGCAGAAGGTTAAGATTTTCGGTAATATACCACTTTTCGAATCCTTCCTGCATGGAGCTGAGGATAATATCCAGATTGATGAAGAAGGAATGGATGGGAATGCTTCCCCCCATACCGACGCCGTAGGACCACACGGACAGGCTGCTCTCTTCTCCGGGCTGGTACGATCCGGTAATCATCGTATAGAGCAAACGGCTTCCCAATCTGAATGCCAGATGGTAACTGTTGTCATTAGTCCTCCATACATCAAGATGCTGCTGGCCTTCTTTCTCAAAATTCAGCAGCCCGACAGGAATACCTTTTATACTGTCTGAAATGTTTACCAGACCGACCTGGGTTCCCCTCACATTTCGAGCGATGTTTACCAGCCCAATCTGAACGCCGTCTACACTGTTTGAAATGTTTACAAGGCTTAGCTGTACTCCTGCTATGTGACCGGCAAAATTTGCGATTCCGGCCAGTTGGGTTCCTGCTATGGATCTTTCGGCAAAATTGAATATCCCTGTAACCTGAGCACCGACGGCATCGTATCCGGCGATATTGACGACCCCTGCTATCTGGGCGCCGAGAAATCCGCCGAAGGCGATATTGACTGCACCGGCGCCCTGAATTCCTTTAAGTGAATCCCGGATCAGATTGACTCCGCCGGCGCCCTGAAAGCCGGAGAAGGAACCGCCAGTATAGTTGAAGGCAGCGTCGCCCTGGAAGCCGGAAAAGTTCCCCAGGTCGAAATTGACTGCGCCGGCGCCTTGAATGAAGCTGGCATCGCCTCCCACATAGTTGATGAATCCCGCCAGCTGAAAACCTCTGACGTTTTTACCTACAATGTTTCCGATGCCGGCGCCTTGAAAACCGCTCACCCTTTCGGAAACAATATTGCCTATTAAGCTAATCTCGAATCCGTTGATATTCGCCGAATAACCCAGGAGCAGGTTCAGAGAGACATCTCGATTGGCTGTTGCCCCCCATAATCCGTCGGAAGGTAATTCCGGTAGGAGAGAGAAATGAAAGGATTCATAAACGGAAGCAGGTACCGCCGGCTCGTTTCCTTCGCCCCTGGTATAGGCGGAGAAACCCTTTAAAGAGCTCAATGTGTCTTCGGATAGATAAGCCTGGCTTTTACCGGATACCTGGATTGCAGTCTTGAAGAGCTCTCCGTCGACATTGACCAATACGCTGTATACCCCGTCGGAGAGCGCAAGGGTCACCTCTTTTCCCGGAGACTTGTTCAGCTCTGCAATGAGGGCGCCGCCGGCATCTCGGATATATATTCGTCCTTGAATATCTTCTGGAATGATCAGTCGAGATGTGCTGTATCTCAGATCGGTGAGGATAAGGTCGCCCGTTCCGCTCAGGTTGATGTCGAGGTTTGGATGCTGCGGGCCGTACAGGCTCTTTTCCGTGGAAGCGAGTGTTTCGTTGAAAGCGAAGCTGTACGCTTCGGTGAGCGTGACCTTGCCGTCTCCCGTTGAGTCCGCAGCACCCCGGAGCCCTGAAATTAGATAGTAGGTAAAGAAAGAGGCGCCGATGTTGTCGGACTCCTGAGAAGCTTCATTCGCCGAACTCGAGGTTAGAAAGGCATGACCTTCCAGAGCATTGGCCTCATCCATAAGGAAAGCAGGGGCATGAACACCTCCCTTGCTGCGCGTCATTGCGCCGGATGAGCAGGAATCCAGAATAGCGATGCGGACATCAGTCGGGATTCGGCTGATTTCATCGCGGAGCTTTTTATAGCTGTACCTGTCGCTGCTGATTAATAAGCCTTCTTCATCGGAGTGGCCGGAATAGTAGATGATAAGCTCTTTACGTATTTCAGGATCGACGTTTCCTACACGATTTTTCAGTTCTTTAAGATTGTTGGTGAAATCCTTTAAATCAGGATTCAAAAGAAGGATCAGATCTTCGCCTTTCACGCCTCCCAGCTCACCCATGACACGGGCAAAGGCCCGGGCATCGGAGGCGGCGTATTTAAGCTCTATACGGTTTTTACCTCCGTCGTTGGCGCCGACGATCAATGCAAAGCGTCTCAAAGGCACAGAGGAAGATCCCTGACCGTACGGTTCTTCGTATGCCGCTGCAGGAGTGAGAAAGCAGAAAAAAAAGATAAGAGATATAACGCCGGTTCGGATCGGTTTAAAAGTCATTGATTTCTACCTTCATTTTAATACAAGGAATGTTGTCTGATGGAACCGGCTGCCGAGAGCAAGCATTATTTTCTGTTTGCTGCGGGAATCTGACAGGGCGAGTTGTTCCGCTGCCTTAAGTACGGTCTCGATGCGAAACGGACGGTTCGACGATACGAAGAAAAACCTCTCGAAATATGGGGCATTGTCGAGGATGTAGGATAAAGAGAGAGGTATTTCTCCTTCCTTTTCCAGGGGAGGGGATTTTTCAGTATGCATTATGGAGCTTTCCGGAAAATGAAAGGTAACGACCCCCTTTCCGTCTATGGAGAATATTACTCCATAGTCCATTTCTCCTGCAAAGTAGCTGAGCTGAAGAACATCATTTTCATGAACCAGGACGCCTTCCTCGAGCTGCTCAGGTCCTCCTTCGGTTTTTCTATATACATTAAGCCGGTTCTCCAAACCCTTCAGGCGAATAGTATCCGGAGCATGCCCCGTTATCCATTCTCTGACAGGAGAAAGAGTTACCATCAGGAACAGGGCGGCGGCCGCTGGAAGGGTGAAGGAGGCGATCCTCAGAAATCGGCTTCTTTTCCTTTTTTTGATTTCAAACTGCTCTTTTTCACCTCGTTCACGGATCAGAGGGGCAATTGTTTCAGGGGGATAAGCAGCCAGTATTTCCTCGTTCGATTCTCTTAATAGAGCGAGACGTCCGGCTGCATTTTCGTCTTCCTCCAGCTGTTTGCCTATCTTCTCAAGCTGGTCCCGGGAAAGCTCACCAAGCAGGTATCGCTCGAGCTGCAAATCGGACAAGGCTTTTGTCGCTTTCATAATCTACCCTGCCTCTTCCGATAACTTTACACGCGTCTTTAAGTTTCTCAGGCGCTTTCTTACACCGGAGACGGAAAGGCCGACTTCCCCTGCCACCTCTTCCAGGGTCATACGGTCTACGTAATGCATAACCGCCATGACTCGTGTGGAAGGTTTTTCATTCATGAATATATGGTCAAGGAGTTGACGGTTGAGCACAGTTGCTTCAGGGTCTTCTGATGATGCTATGTTTAGCAGTATCTCATCACTCCCCGTCTGAGGTCTTCTTTGTTCCCTGCGCAGAATATTGAGACAGGTGTTCGTAGCGATTCGGTAGAGCAAGCTGGAAGGCGCCGAATCGTTTAAGCGTTTCTCGTGTCGTAGGATTTGTACAAACGTATCCTGCATGGCATCCAAAGCCTTTTCCTCGTTCAGCAATATCCGCCGGCAACGTCTAAGGACCATTGGACCGTAGCGTCTGTAAAGAGCTTCCACATCAAGGGCCAAAGTTGTTCCTTTCCGTTCCCTTAAACTATATAACACCGCACCGAGGAATAAGAGTTACCGGTTTTCTCTTATGGTGCGGCGCTCCGCTCATGGATCGATAGATAGTCAAGGTAACGTTTTTTCTCATATTTTTTGTTGAATAGTATATACTATAATTCCTGTAAGGAGGAAGTCAAATTGAGAAGATCACTTTTAATCATAATTGTGTGCATGATGGCTGCAGCGCCTGTTTTTGCAGGCAACCAGGTTCGGCTTACCGGCAATCTTGCTCTGGATTTTGTCGAACGCCCTTCCGTACAGCAGGTTCTACAGTCCTTCAACAATAAGGATCAGATCTTTTTCTGGGGATTTGGATGGGAAGTCGTCTTCGATCGGGTCGGTTTGGGCGGAATGTATGATACAAACTTCTATAAAGATGTAGACGCCAACTGGTGGCTGGATTGGCTCACAGAGCCTGTCTATTTGAGTTATCATCTATTCAGAGGGGGTGCATTCATCGATCCCTTTATTACAGTAGGTCTGGGATGTGCGGGAAGGGTTTTTTTAGGAGGCATTCCCCCCCTCGGCAAGGATGGGCTTTATCTCTCGATTTTTCCTTCGGTGGGCGCCGGACTGGCTCTGGATTTTGACGGACTTCTTCTGGGCGCCAGGCTCAGTTACGTTCCTACAATGACATCACCGCCGGTGACAGACATAGACAATTATCCTCTGAAGAAATTCTATGTTACCCTCTCTGCGGGGGTCGCCCTCGGGTCCCATTGAGCTTTAAAATGACCGGGCTGTTTGGTCGTTTGCCAGGGCTTTCTTCTTCCTTCCCGCTGTAATATAATAACGGGGGCGCCGCCGGTAATTGCGGGGAGGAAGATGGAAGATCGTTTGGAGTACTTGAAACGAAAGATAAAATCCAGGGATGTCTACTACTCAAGCTATAATCCTGACTCGGAGTATATGCATGATATCGAGGATGCAAAAGAGGATTTTATGTGGATGATATACGAGATCGAGCGTCTTCGAAAGGCGCCGAAAGAAGGTTATTAGCCGCAGTCCATTCTCATTATTGTTGGAACAAAATGCGAATTGCTTTCCTAGTAGTCAGGCGGTTTGTTGGACATGAGCATCCAGGCTATGATGTATGCTAAAATACCTGACCCAACGGCGAAAGCAAATATGACCCACAGAATACGGATGAGGGTCGGATCCATGCCAAGGTATTCGGCTATACCGCCGCACACACCGCCGATTTTTTTATCGGTAGAAGACAAGTAGAGTTTTTTTTCACTTTCCATTTTTCCCTCCTGGCTATTGCTCATTCTATCACATTGTGTTTTTCATTGACAATCGACCCGGCGTAAAATAAACTTCCTTCGCCGGAGAAATTATGGGGAAAAGGAAAGCGGTATTCTATAAAGAGAATCCGGGTCTATGCGCCGTATGTCGATCCGGACATTTCCCGGTCTCAGGGAAGCTCGGAACGGTATTTTTCCCGCTGGGGTAGGACTCTTTTTTTCCCCCTCTTATCGACACATGCGAAGACGATGTGGGTGGAAAAAACAGGCTTTTCTTCGGCGGCTTCGGGCTCATCGGCGAAAATTTCCACATTGTAGGTGACGGAAGTATTGCCCTGTTTCCATGGAAGAATGTGAAATTTTAGAATTGAGCCGTTGGCTATGGGAGTCTTAAAATCTATTTCGTCCATGGCGCGGGTGACGAGGATATAACCGGGAAAATCGCGAGCCGCTACCAGCCATGCAAACTCATCCACCCATTTCAGGAGCTGACCCCCGAAGAGATATCCGTGATGGTTGAGGTATTCCGGCCGCACTATGGCAAAAGTGTCCATCATTTTCTCCTGTCCGGCAATTAAAAGTTCCTGCTTCAGATTCGCAAACGAATACTATAGCCGCTTACTTGTGTTGTCAACGCGTGATTAAGGTGCGCTTCCCCCTGTGTCAGCCATCATCTAATGTTGCAGGACTTCTTACCTACTATGTACAAGGTCATCATGGACGACTATAATTCATCATTCTGGGAGGTTTGCACTTGACGAAGGAACAGCACAGCGTGACCCTACACCAAAGCAGTGTCGTGGTAGACATGCACTCGGATGCAAATCTGGACGTGATCCGATCGCGCGGACAGGGAGAGAACTTTATCACCCTGTTCAGAAAGGTACGAGGCAATGTATAGCCGACCACCACTCTCCTCGAGGCGTTGGAACCTACGATGAGGCGCACTATGTCATCCGAGGCGAACACCCGAATTGAGCATGATCTGCTTGGGTATGTGAAGGTGCCGGCAGGCGCGCTCTACGGCGCCCAGACTCAGCGTGCCATACAAAATTTCGACCTACAGGCGCAGCGCACGATCGGCCAATTTTCCCGCCTGGTCCAAGGGCTCATTCTCACCAAACAGGCGGCCGCCACGGTCAACCTGAAGATAGGGCTTCTTGATGATTCAGTGGGCCATGCCATTCTGGACGCTGCACATGAAGTGCTGAGCCGGGAGCACTACGATCAGTTCCCGATTCACCATCTGCACGGAGGCGGAGGTACGTCCGCGAACATGAACGCCAATGAGGTCCTGGCGAACTTGGCCGAGGAGATGCTTGGCGGGAAGCGCGGTGAATATCACCGCGTTCATCCGAACGACCACGTCAACCTGAACCAGTCAACAAATGACGTTTATCCCACAGCATGTCACATTGCCGTGATCCTTAAATGGCCCGCATTAAATCAGGCGCTTTGTAGCTTGGCCGACACCATAGCCGCCAAAGCCAGGGAATTTCAGTCGCAGCAGCGGATCGCCCGTACCTGTCTGCAAGATGCGGTCGCTGTCAGTTTCGCGGACTTTTTTGGGGGCCATGCGAAGTTTGTGAGACGAAGCGCTGAATGCGTTGGCAAAGCCGTTAACGAGCTGCACGAAGTTCCCCTCGGAGGGACTATCGTGGGTCGCGCGGACGATGTGCCCCCTGCGTACTTCAAGGCTGTTATCCCGGCCCTCTGTAAAGTGACGGGCGATTCGGCCTACAGTAGAAGCAAGGACCTCTTTGATGCCGCCCAGAATCTTGACGACCTTGTGCGTGTATCCGGAGAGCTGGACCTGCTTGCGCGTGGGCTGATCAAGATCTGCCGGGACCTGAGACTGATGGGCTCCGGGCCGGAAACGGGTCTGGGGGAGCTGATTCTGCCAGCCGTGCAGCCCGGGTCATCCATTATGCCGGGCAAGATCAATCCGGTCATTCCCGAGTTCGCCATACAGCTTAGTTTCAAGGTTATGGGTAACCATACGGCATGCCAGGCTACTCTGGACCACGGCGAGTTGGACCTCAACGTGTGGGAAAGTGTGGCAGTTTTCGGGGTGTTGGAGTCTATGGAATTTCTTCAGAGTGCAGCGCAGGCCCTGGCCGATAAGTGTGTCAGCGGGCTGGCCGTTGACGCCGAACGGAACAGCAGCAATGCACAGACGATCATCCCCATTGTGACCGAGCTGGTAAAGCGCCGCGGCTATTCAAGCGTGAACGAGATATGCAAGAAAGCGAAAGGGGATACAAATTTGCTTCGCCGGCTGCTGAAGAAGGCCTTTCCCAAAGAGGATCACGACTAAAAGCCTTTCGAAAGCCGTGCCGCCTCCGGGACCGTGATGATGAATAGCCCGGGAGGTTTATTATGAATTCGCCTGAACGTATTTTTACCGCACTCCAACGGAAAACACCGGATCGTGTACCGGTAATGGAAATGGCCATTGATTGGAAGGTCATCAAGGATCTGGGATACAGATCTTATTTTGACGCCATCGACCATCTCGACATGGACGCCATAGGCGTCAATCAGGTGTGCCACCAGGAAAGTGACAACGGAGCTTCTGCCTGTTGTCGTTGACCATCCCATCA
>CBDUZM010000071.1:0-10209 GCA_965371685.1 uncultured Spirochaetaceae bacterium
AGAGCGGATGCGGGAAGACGACTACGGGAAGGTGCATTCTCAGGGCGTATGACCTGACAGAAGGAGAGATTTTCTTCCGAATGCATGAGGATGAGTCTATTAATATTGCGACTTTCAAGGAAAGGGAGATGAGAGAAGTATGGAGAAATATGCAGCTCATATTTCAGGATCCATACGGGTCGCTGAATCCCAGGATGACAGTCAAAGATATAATCGGCGAACCGCTTTTCGTTCAGAATGTTGCACGGGGCGGCGAGCTGAAGGACAGGGTTGGAGAGCTAATGAGGAAGGTCGGCCTGCGTCCGGAGTACATGGAAAGATATCCCCACGCATTTTCAGGGGGGCAGCGGCAGAGAATCGGAATCGCGCGGGCCCTCGCGCTGAATCCGAAGCTGGTCGTCTGCGACGAGCCGGTATCCGCCCTCGATGTATCCATCCAGGCACAGACACTCAACCTTCTCAACGATCTTCAGCTCGAGTTTCACCTTACATATCTTTTTATAGCTCACGACCTGGGAGTGGTACGATACATAAGCGACAGGGTGGCAGTCATGTATGTAGGGAAACTGGTGGAGTTAGCCAAAACCGGCGAGCTCTTTAACAATCCTCTTCATCCTTACACGGAAGCCCTGCTTTCTGCAGTGCCCAAACACAATCCTAAAAAGAAGTCACAGAGAATTCCTCTGGCAGGAGAGGTGGCCGATCCCGCGGATCCTCCGACGGGCTGCTACTTCCATCCCAGGTGCAGATACGCTGAAGAGAAATGTAAAACGGAAGAGCCGGCTCTTACCATGATTAAGAGAGATGATGGAAGCGAACACTACGCTGCCTGCCATTTCGCCGATAGTCTGGAGCTTAAAGGCATTTAATGAAGGCCTATCAACGGATCGGAGACAATGACTCTCCCTTTCTTGAAGAGATATCACCCTATGTCAGGTGCGTTGGTGAATACGCGGCAACCCCTCATTCCCGGGTATCGGCGAGGATTCTCTATGATCACTTATTGGAATATATAAATGAGGGGAAGGGACAGTACATTGTCAACGACAAGGTATATCAGGTCTCTTCAGGAGATGTAATTCTAATTCCCCCCTGCAGCGTTCTCAGCCTTATGGCGGATGAGAAGGTGCCTTATATCCGGCAGTGTGTGCACTTCGATTTCAAATATATGGGCGGCTATACTTCAATGCCACTGTTTGAATGGTTCCCCGGAAAGCTGAAGAAAGATAAAATACATCTCGCCCCTTCATTTGCGCAGAGATTGAAGCTTCCTATAGTCAGTCATTTGAAAGACACGCCCAGAATACATTCTCTCTTCTGCAGGCTGTTTAAGGAGATGTACCATAAGAAGCCGGGTTACGAGCTTGCGGCGAAGGTATGCATGCTCGATATTCTTCTCACGGTCCATCGCCACAGTACGGAGGGTAATGTGGAATCCTCCGATAGTACTGTGGATGTACTGCCGCATGGCATGGTACATGCAAAGAATTATATGGAAAAAAATTTTAACGAGAAGCTTACCCTTCACGAATTAGCCGATATATCACACTACCATCCCGTTCACCTGGAGCGCCTGTTTAAGCAGTATATCGGTTGTTCGCCGATAGAGTACCTGATGGAAGTGCGTGTCAGTAAGGCAAAGGAGTTTTTAAAGCATTCTGAATTGAATATAACACAGATAGCCGGTATGACCGGTTTTGACAGTATCCAGTATTTCAGCCGGGTATTCAAGAAATTCGTTCAGTTATCTCCCAATCAATACAGAAAAAAAATCCACTCTTCGCCCGGCGACGAGATGGATATTTCCGGAAATATGAGAGACTATCCCACTCACGAAGCGTTTTTGCATGTGGCTTCAGGAGAGTAGGTAATAAGCAGCTGTCTCCATGCTTTCATCTCTCCTTGTATTCATCGCACTCCCTTATGAGGAGTGTCAGGGCATTACGGCTGCCTAGAGAAGTCGTCTCCCCATACCGGGTTGTTAGTTTGGCAAAACGGTCCATGTCGCGGTCATGGAGGTGCAGCTTATACCATTCAAGCAGCTTATTCTCACCGCACTGTCTGCCGATTTCATTCAGCATCAGGTATGTGTCGCCCGCGCACCAATATCCGTGTCGGGACGGAATCCATTGGGTGTATCCTGTAAGGCTGCTGTTTGTCCGTGCCAGAAAGTCGAAAGCGCTTAGAATGCCCCTTTTCAACTTAACCTCAATTCCGTCCTGACCGGTCGAGAGGGCGATTCGTCTCGCTGCCAGAAGTCCCCAGATGGCATTCATGCTGCCGTACCCGTCGTGTCCTTCCGGACCCCCGAAGTCGTGCCAGCCATTATTGCCGGCGGTCTGCTCCGCTACCTGAGCAGCAAAATCCATGACAGTCTCAACATGTGCTTCCGTGAATTTCCCCTTCACCGCCTTTTCGAAAAGACAGAAAGATGCGAAGCCTACTAAAATGCGTCCGTCGTACACCTTGCTCTCCGAGCATCCAAGCCGGATGGGCTGGGAAAGCCGGTATTCACCAATTAGCCTTATCTTTTCGAACAGGCTGTCTGCATACGCGGTATCTCCTACAACGTCGCGGTAATGAAGGTATGCCTCGCAGAGGAGCTTGAGTATGATACAGTCCTGCTGGAGGGGTCCCCAGGAGACCGCCTGAAGATTTCCATTCCTGTCTGTCTCTATCATCTCCGCCAGCGCCCGTTCGACGATACGCTTTAAAGCCTGCTCGCAGAAAAGGGCTCTCTCTGTTTCCCCAATCCTGCGAAAGCCCAGGGCAGCCTGAAGGATACCGCTCCCGCCATCGTAATGAGCTTCAGGAACGGCATTTTCCATTGGATGGCATCCTGTCCAGTCATCGTATTTCATACATGCTATTTCCAGGCGGAGCTCCCTTTCGTAGAGCGGGCGCCCGTCGGGATCGAACGGATCCCCGGAGTGAGGCAGCATGCTGGGAAGCATATGGTAGTGAAGCTTGCGTTTCTCATCCCACATATATGCAAGACGGGATGCCATGTAGCTTGCGAACATATGTTTCGGAGATTCCCCTTCACCGGTAATGTAGATATGGCAGGCGCCAGGAGCAATGGGTGATAGGAGGCGGGACCCGCGCATTATATCAATTCTGACGTGGTATGAGGAAGGTTTCAGGGATATAGCTTCCGGGGTCAGTGTCACCTCTGCGTTTCCGGACAAAGGTTCGTTTATTGGATGCAGGCATGAGGTTGTCCTACCGCTGAAAAGGTCGCGGAAAGTGAAACGCAGCGAATCACCTGCATGCACCGTATCGGATGGCGACCATTCAATCCGGAAGAGGAATGAGAACCTGCCCGCCGTTCCGTAAGCATAGTCGGCCGGGGTTGTGGGTGCTGCAGCCGCTTTCACAAGGATCGTATCTCCCGCATCTACAAAGGGAATCCGTGTGTCCAAAATGGCGGATATTACGTCTCTCTTCACTTTTTGTAAGGCGCTTATATCAATGTCGGCATCGGTATTAATTCCGCCTTCAGCCGGAAAGCCGGAAATTCCCTGACAGATTTCTCTTCCACAAGCTCCGGGATCGAAATTGTTCAGATCGAGTTTCTGCAGCTTTGCCGCTTTGAGCTGTTCCTGATCGAGAAGCCGCAGCAGATGAAGGACTTCGATTCCTTCCCGGCGGGTCACCCAGGTGATAGTGTCCTCCTGCCGGTCGATAGCGGGCATTATGATGTCTATGACCTTCATGTGCAGGATGACAGGAATATCCGTTTCACCTGCACGGATAGTAATTATACTCTGGTATGCTCCCGGAACAGCTTCTTCGGGCACATATACGGTGAGCCAGATCGATTGGGTCCGGCCGGATTCAAGCTCAAATAATTTGGGCAGAGGTATGAGTAAATTTGTTTTAATTTTCGCATTTCTCAAGCTTAGATTGCATGCTTCGATACTCCCCCGGCCAATCAGCCTGGAGAAATTACCCGCCTCTGTATGGATAGTTATCTTTTTACCTTCGGCGCGAAGAGCGATCTGTCTGCTCTCATATTCACCCCTGCACACGGTCAGCTCCATTAAATGGAGCTGAGTTTCAGGAAGTGTATCCGGTTTAACCTCGTCAAACGAATCAACAGCCCATACATGGATCGGCATTTGCAACCTCCAGACGTTATTTATAACCTATGCGGCGGAGAAGTACTATGATTTTTACAACACTTTTTTTCATTATTTCAACATAACCGGCTTGCATATATCGGGCTGGACCAGGCTTGATGACCGTCTTCCTGAGTTACGCGAATATAGATTGGATTGTCCCTTCCTCGGCGAAGGGAAATTGATCTTGTAAAATCGATGCTTTTTTCTTTGTTGTCATCGGGCAGGCGGAACACCCTGATTTTCCTGCCCAGCCCCCCTGCGTTAAAAACCGTATCAGTGTAACCGATTTTTGATATCTCGATAGAAACATCGATTACAGACGTGTGGATATCGAGCACACCTTCGAATGGTTTCTCAAGGTAAAGATCAAAACCGCTGAATCCTCCGGTTGTCATAGACCGCCAATCGAGCCGCCTGCCGTTATGCAGGTGGACCTCCTTTTCCGGATTCCAGAAATTAATCACCCGGAAATTTCTGACTGTATTGCCTGAGAGCTCGGTAAATCCGTCCCACACAGTCTCCCTTCCCCTCCCCCGGTATTCGGCGCCTTCCCAGAGTATTCGGATCCGCCTTCCCAGCTCGTTTTCGCTGAAAGGTTTGATCGTGTCGATTGTATCCCTGCCGTTGAGTACGTCAACTCTTTCAATCGGAGCGGCGCCCAGAACACTGACATGGAGATCGAGCCGGCGCCGACCTGTTTCAACGACATCTCCCATAATGCCTAAAGGCGGACCATTCGCTTTTTTCCGATCCATCAAACGAACATCCAGGAATAATCTCGTACCTGTTGTGGCGTAGTGGCGTCTGAGCTTCAGGCTTTCGAACACAGCTTCCCGGGTCAGTTCCCGGCAGAGAAAACATGTCAGACCTCCGTAAGTTCCGAAGCTGGAAGCTCCCGGATAGCTCGCGCCAGGGCGGCCCTTGTGATCGTCGCTATTGGCTGCAACACCAACACGCATTTTTTGATTAAAAGCGTCATGAAGCAGCCATTCGAATGTGCCCCACGCGGAGTGGATTTCGACAGCGGGTTGAACCGGCTGCCCGGCGTCAATCGAGAGATCGGCGTAACGGCCTCCGACGTGGGCATAGACGAAAGTATCTTTTGAGGACAGGGTCTGAAGAAGCTCCCGGCTGGTGTGGCGGTCTGTATGGATATCGCTCAGATCATGAATGAGGGCGTGAGAGGAACGATGGATCGTCTCTCCCTCTTTCAGGTAGTAGACGTTATGATCGCCGCCGAGTGCTGTATTCCCGGACCATTCATAGCCCGGAAATGTGATGAAACGTCCGGGCTCGTGAAGTTTAGCGGTAACGTCCTGCAAACGCTTCCAAAATTCCCGGGTAATTTGGAAATCGTTACCCTGGTGGGCCGCTACATCGAGAAAAGCGAGATTCCGGGCAAATTTAAAGTAGTCATCTATTGAATTGGCGCCGATCGTTTCTTCACTCTGGCCGTGAAGGTCACCCCAGAAAGGCAGATATTCAGCCGATTCTACAATACGGAGGGGATTGCTCTGCGCGATCATCAGCCCTGAGGGATCGTAGGCTTCAACAACCAGATCCGCTTCCCTTTCTACGCGTAGGTCTTCTATAACGGCTGTCTGAGATCCTGGTTTCATGCTTATGCTTTGAGGTAAACCCTCAACCGGTGTATTCGGCTTCAGCTTCACCGGGGGGCAGGGGTCCCTCCAAATACATGGGTTCCCCCAGACATCCTCGGCCTTGAGGGAAAGACGGAATGGTTGTCCCGCCAGGCAAAGCGTAGGCAGCACCGCTTTCCAGCGTACAGGATCGCCAGGGACGATCCGGATGGTTGGGCTGTCAGGGAGCTCCGCATAATCGTACGTGGCTATGGCATCCACCAGTACTTTCAGCTCGAAGGTCTCTTCGCAGAAGGTCTGCATCCGAATTCCGGGAGATCCCCTGCTTGTATCTCCGAAGCGAACGACGATCCGGTCTCCTTCCCGCAGGTACCCCCGGACGACCTTGATGTACAGAGTTTTTCCCCACGGCCGGATATTGTTCTTGACATCGTAGCTGTAAAAAAGCCGGGCGCCGTTGCTTGCCGTTACGGATACATAATTCGGCGCTGCAGGATCTTCGAACTGCGGCGGCGCCATATCGCCTGCAAAGCGCTGAACTATTTTAAGGCTGCCCGAATCATCTATACCGAAAAAACCGGCTGTATAGACAAGGTCAAAGGAACCGAAACTTCCGGCTGTCAGTTCCCCGCCGGGAATGATTTCTGCGGATCCGATCCTGCTGCACATATACTCTGAAAATTCCATGGAGTCTATAATAGATGATTTTCACAATTGATGCACTTCCCGATTTCCTATACAATAGGTCGGTTAAAGCGGGAACAAATTTGAAGATACTCCATACATCCGATATTCATCTTAAAACCAATAACGATGAGCGCTGGCACGCTCTGGAGACCATTCTGAATACAGGGAAAACCCGCGGCATTGACCTGCTGGCTATATGCGGCGATCTTTTCGACAGTAAAGCGGCCGCTGAAAAGCTCCATCCCAAAATACAACCGCTCTTCGATTCGTCGCCTTTCCCTGTTGTTATACTTCCCGGAAACCATGACATGGACGCGTATCCGGACGGAAGCTATTTCGGAGATAGAGTAAGCATTATTTCAGACCTTTTCGATCCAATTCAGATCGGCGACACATTTATATGGGGTTTCCCCTTCAGCGATCTCAGGGGAGAGGAAATACTCGCTCTTCTTCACAGCTGTGCCGGGAAAACTGAAGCGGGTTTCAACCATATCCTGCTCTTCCACGGCGAGCTTCTCGATGTATCCGGGGATTGGGAAAATTACGGGGAGGAGGGTGATCGTCGATACCTGCCGGTAAAGCTTAAATTTTTTAAAAAGCTGCCCTGGACTTACATACTGTCCGGTCATTTTCATTCGAGCTTTACGGTGCGCCTGGTCAGAGAGGACGCTTATTTCGTTTACTCCGGCTCTCCTGTATCCATCACTAAAAAAGAAACAGGGGAGAGATTGGTAAACCTGTTCGAGATAGGCAGCCCCCCTGAAGGGATAACTCTGAATACAGCTTTTTTTCATGAGCTTGATATTCCGCTTGATCCCTTTCGGAAAGAAAATCCTCTAAAGCTGCTCATCCAGGCGCTCAAAAATATACCCGAACAAGCCCGGCTCCTTCTACGGGTTCACGGTTATTACGACAGCGGGCGCCTCGGTTTGACGGAAGAAGAGCTTGCCGCTGAAGTGAAGCGGATTGCCTCGGATCGTTCAGAGGACATCCGTCTTGAAATTCACAATATACGCGAGCTGCTTGAGGATGATCTGTTCCAATGGTTTAAAGAAAAACTTGATGCTCTGCCTATGGATGATAAGCGGAAAGAAAAGATCAGGGATTTGACACTCGGCGCCATGATGGAGATCAAGAGGTGAGAATAAAGGAATTTCAAATTCATCGATACGGTCCTCTATCACCTTCAGATCGCATAACACTCGGTCCTTTCAACCTTTTCTGGGGAGAGAATGAAGAAGGCAAGACCCTGACCATAGATGCCGTTATCAAGTTATTGTTCGGTAAAGCGCCCCGCCTGTTCCCCTATATTGACAGAATTGAAGAAGAACCCAGCGGCTTTATCGTGCTGGAAGATACATCGAAGAAGGAAATCAGGCTTGGTGGTAAAATAGTCCTTCCGGCACTCCTCAACATGACAGCCGAATCGTGCCGGAATTTATTCGTTATTTGCAACAGCGAGCTTTCTCTGGCCAGGGAAAGCGAGTTTTACGGTGATGTCACGGAGAGGCTGACAGGCCTTCAGAAAACCCGGATACATCAGATAAAAGAAAAAATCCGGGAAAATGCTTTTCTTACGGCTAAAATGGGAATTAAGGACGACGAAGCGAGCGGACATCTGAAGAGCCGGATTAACAAAGCCGATATTTTCCTTGGAAATGTACAGGAGCTCATTCGTGATGCAAAAGAAAAGGGAATGGACGGCCTGGAGGAGAGACTCGTTTCTGTGCAGGAGGAACGAAGCCTGGTGGATACGAGGCAGTTCCTGCTCGAGAAAGCCCGGAGCAGGGAGGAGTACAAACGCTATCAGGAATATCTTGACCGCTGGATTCGGATCAGCGTGAATCTTGCGAATCTAAAAAAGATCAGCGAGGAGGATTTGAATCAGTGGAGAGAAGCACAAAATTCTCATGATCGTCTCGATGAGGCATGCGGCGCGGAAAAAGCGGAGATCGAGAATCTGGAGGAGAAACAGAAAGAAGAGTCTTCAAGAATGAGGAGTGAAGAAAGTAAGCTCCAGGTTGAGCAGCACAGGCAGACGGAGATACAATCCTCCCTCGCGCCGCTGCTGAAAGAGAGCGAGACATGTTTGGAAAAGCTGGAGGGAAGAAAGGTGTACAGGAAGTTCATTTTGAGCGCAGCCCTGATATTTACCCTCTTCTCTCTAATCTCTACAGCGGGTATAATCTGGTCGGCTGAATATTTTCTCGTGCTTATGTTTATCTCAGCTGTGCCGGCTTTAGCCGGCTGGTTTGTCTACTGCCTGTATATTTTAAGATTCGAAGCGTATTTCAAAGCCCTTCAGAGCAAGCTGTTAAATAAGGGGAAAGAGCTGGGTTTTCATGCGGACGATGTCGGGGGAATATCACGGGAAATGAGAGAATTCGACGAACGGATTCAAGAGCTGAAAAGATATTTCGATGACTGCAGGATAGCCTTGTCGCTGGCAGAGAACAATTACGAAAATGCCGCGAAGAATCTGGAAAAACATATTGCCGGGCAGCGTGAGGCTGGGGGCATTATACAAATACTGCAATCCCGCCACCTCTTAAACAGCATCGAAGAATTCCAGGAGAAGCTGAAGCTGAAACGCAGCCTCCGGAGTGAGATAGACACCCTCTCTACTCTGCTGGGCGATCGTTTTCCTTACCAGAGTGAAGGGCAGGGGAAGAGCGCCGAATTTTGGAAGAGGCAGCTTGGTGTGCTTAAAGATAAGTCGGCCGGAGATGATGATGTTTCGTTCACAGAGGAGGAACTCGACGCGTTGAAAGTCAGGCGCGATGATCTTGAACGGGAGGAAGAAGAGATGCAGGATCGGCTGCGCGACCTTGAGGATAAGCTTCGGGATGTGCAGATAGAGCTCAATGCAATCCTGGCAAGTGATGACGGCATGTCTCTCGTTCAATCCTTTTCCGACCTGGAGGCTGCTCTCCGGCGGGTGAGGGATTGGAAAGCACGGGTGGAAGACGATTACAGCAGGGCGATTGAAGCGCACGGTATTTTCGATGAAATCGAGCAGGATGAGGAGAGGAAGGTTGCGGAACTTTTCGGCGAATCCAGCACGGCTGCCGGATTCTTTCGAAAGATTACCGGAGGGTTGTACACCGGGGTATCGTACGATCCGGAACAGCGGCTCGTTAAGGTAAACCGCAAGGATGGAAAGGAGATCGAAGCGAAGCACCTTTCCGGAGGCGCTTATGACCAGCTTTACTTCGCCATACGTCTGGCCCTTGGAGCGAAGCTTCTTCCGGATGAAAAAGGTTTCTTCATTCTGGATGATCCCTTTATTAAATCCGATACAGGTCGACTGACTGAGCAGATGAAAACTCTTTTAAGCCTTTCCCGTGAAGGGTGGCAGATTATTTACTTTTCGGCCAAGGATGAGGTAAAAAATATACTGAAAGGCTCCATAAAAAAAGGAGAGGTCTTGATTAAACCTTTTCCCCGAACCGATTTTAAACAGGATAAAACGCAGGAGGCCTAAATGAATCCGGAAGATCGATCGAAAATTCAATCATTCATTAATGATCTTGAGGGACTTAAGACAAGAAGCCCGGAGGAATCCAAATTCAAGGATTGCAGAGAAAAAATCGAGAAGAAGCTGGAGGAGGCATTCGGGAAGAGTTCGGATCAACTCGCTCGTTTTAAGAGGATTCGCTTTTTTAACTTTTCCCGCTCAGGCAAATCCAGGGATATACTTTTAAGCGAAGACGAAAGACGGGAATATATAAACGGCCTGGAAGAGGCTAAAAAGATTCTCCGGCACTTCGTTTGACGTTTGTCGGAATGTCTTAATA
>CBDUZM010000072.1:0-10170 GCA_965371685.1 uncultured Spirochaetaceae bacterium
AAGCTGAACTGGCTACAGAACCGCCGATATAATAAGGTGTATCTAAACCCTCTAGTGCACTGTATCATAAATTCTACATCAATTTATGGCAATTAATAATATCCTAAATATATAATACGTTATTGTATAGTAAAAAAGCGATCTATTGGCGTTATTTTTGTTAAATAACTGTAAAATGTGATTGATTTAGTTACAGCCAGGGTGTATTATATGACAAAATGTATGATATACAAGGAGGCCGGGAAATATGTTGAATTGCCCAAGCAACCTGGGATATTCTGCCACCTTTTCCGCAAAACGACTCAAGAAGGCATATAACATTTTTGGCAAAAATACAGTTAAAAGAATAATCGGATTTGCTTTATTTCTCCTCGGAGCAAATCGTGAGGACATTGCTGGATACTTAAAAATTCCTTTTGGTACTTTTTTATCGTTTCTGACAAGAGTCGAAAAATATGGTTTTCCGGCCTTTGAAGATCGAAGGAAGACGCAAGTCATTCAACATCCGAAGACGGAAATGCCGGTTAGCATGTCGCTGAGTGTTGGAGACAGAAGCTTTTCCATACACTTAGCTTCCGGACATTACTCGGTGAACACTCCCCCAGATAATTCATTACAAGCTAAAGTCGTTCTGCTGACATTTTTGAACAGCGGCCTTGTATCCACCAGGGAAATATCCGACATTCTTGGGATTTCCGACAGACATACAAGAGAGCTAAATTACAGATTACATGATGAAGACGCTTATGCTTTAATAGACAAACGAAGGGGACAACTGAAGGATTACAGATTCACGCCAGAGATCAAAGCCGAGTTAGTGCAGCAGTTCGTGGTTAATGCTATAAGTTGCCAAAAGACTTCAAGCCGAATGATAGCAGAACAGATCGAAAGGCGATGTAACCTACATCTTTCTGACAGGTCAATTCGATTCCATATGCAAAAACTGGGATTGTACAGAATAGTGAAATCTCTTCCACAACTCGTCAGCACTTTAAAAAAAACTGCACTCAATAATTCTGAACAAAAAGAGTGATTCTCTTCCCGCTGATGAGTCTTTGACTTCTTCGCGAAAACGCATTATTGCTGCCGGCAATCGGGTCAAACAACGCTCTCAAATGGCTGCACTCCATGGATACGGAATTCATGCACAAACAATTTCCTGGTTTGTTAATCATCACATCACTACGGTTCGTAGATGGATATCACGGGCAAAAATTGACGGTAACATTCGCGACCAGAAACGAGATGGTCGTCCTCCAGTCTATTCGGAAAAAATCAAGCTCAAGACTATTGCTTTCTATTGCCAGGTTTCTCCTTTGCCAGATTGTGGCACCTGGTCATTCAGATGGGCCGAGAAGTATCTGAAAAAGCACAGTGAGATCATGGGCTGCTCTCTGAGTCATTCTACCATCCAACGCACCCTCAAGAGCCATGCTCTCCGTCCTCATTTGCACAAGTATTTTTTAGCCATAACCGATCCTGATTTTTTCCCGAAAATGGAACATATTACTGACCTTTGCCTTAATCCGCCAGAGTATCTTTTCAACTTTGACGAATGCACTGGTCTTCAAGCTAAAAATCCTTTGGCTCCTAATCTACCGGCCGCACCTAACAAGCCAAGATATGAAGATTCTTCATATAAACGCAATGGTACTGTAGACCTTCTGGCTTTTCTCCGTCCCAGGACAGGGGAGGTATTTGGTAGATGCACCCCCAACCACAATACTCAAACGTTGGTCAGGATTTTCAAAGAGCACGTTTGCACCTTACCTTCCGATGCCTCACTTCATTACATCATGGACAACTTAAACACTCATTTTCATAACGACTTCTGTAAGACCGTTGCAGCTCTGAGCAACGTAACCTACGTTCAGCTGAAGACTGGTGAAGAACGTCGCCAGTGGCTGCAGTCGGATAACAAACGTATTGTCATACACTTCGTTCCCTTCCATGGTTCATGGCTGAACATGATTGAGATATGGTTTGGTATCCTCTCCAAACGATTTTTAAAACATCAGGCATTTCCATCAGAACTCTTCTTAGCAGAAACGATACTAAAATCAATCGACATCTGGAATGATGTATTCGCCCATCCTTTTACCTGGAAATATACCGGTAAAGGACTGCACGAAAAGGTCATCAGTCGCTTCAACACGCAGCTTCTTATCGAAAACAAACAGATGGGCATTCAGTTCCTCACGAAACAATTTCTTCTCATGTTCAACATCGCTCACATATACCCAGGTAAAGTTCAAACAAGGGAATGGAAACAGCTATGTGACTTGCTTGTCGAAAAACGTGACTACCTCAACAGCATAATCGATGTTTGTGAAAAAGAAAGGCTTAAAATCAAAGCTCTCCAGGCATTTGATCAGCTAAACGCAATCCTAATATAGTACGTCAACCCGGCAAGCTCGAGGGTGCACATGGAGATGACAAATTGCCAAAATAAAGAGCGGAATTTATGATACAGTGCACTAGGTCCTCTCACAGTCTTTCTTTTAGCAGGCCTATTGTTTTTATGGAACTGTGAGAAAGGTGCGAAAATCGAACCAAAGCCTTCTTCAGAAGAAGAAACAACCTCCGACCAGGAACCCGAGCTTATAACGAAACCGGTGCAGGCGGTCTGCATTTTCGACGGTCTCTCCTTCTGGAACAGTCCCAGCACAAAAAAAGGTTACCTGAAATATGAAATTCGAAAGGGTGAAAGCCTTACTTTCCTTGGAAAGAGGGAAAAGGAGCAGGATGATAAGCGTTCCAGAGAGTTTCTTAATATCCGGCTTTCCGACGGAAGCGAAGGCTGGGGAATATCCTCCTTCATAGTAATTGATGCTGAACCTGCAGCAGTAATCGAAAAAGTCTCAATTTACAGCAAAAATAACCTGATATCCAAAACATCGAGCAGCTATGAACCCATGGACATTCTTGCAGTGTTGGAAAAACAGGATGAATGGATTAAAGTAAAAGGGTACTTCTCCAGCCCTGATTATTGGATCAAGCCGGGTAATCTTACCTTCGCCGAGGTGGACATAGCGGTGGCCTATCAGTATATGAAAGCCATGGACGAAAAAGAAGACAGCCTTATAAAGGAAAAGTTGATAAAGGATATACTGGAAGAGGAAGCTTTTACCGATTCGATTTTCATGCCCAAGGTGCAGGCCGAAGTACAGGCAATACTGGACAGGGAGCGGGAAGCCGAGGAAGATGAAAGCGATTCCGCAGAGCCTGATGATCAGCCAGAAGAGGAAAACGGCTCGTCGGAAAGTACGTCACAGTGATCGCAGTAAGAAAGAACGGGAAATCTTAATTACATTCTTCCTTAGAGGAAATTTGAACAGCATCTGCTTCCCCTGGTAGAAGTCATTATGAAGAATGGCAGGGTAGAGTTTAAGCTCGAATAGAGAGTGTTGGGGCAATGAAGTGCTGAGGAATATTATCCCCTGTAGATGCGTGGAACACGTCCACCGACCAGGCAGGTTACTTCGTACGGAATAGTATGCATCAAACCGGCAATTTCTTCCGCATCGGGGCCAACAGGGTTCGGGCCGAAGAGTATGACATCATCATAAAGTCTTACGTGAGAAGCTGATCCAAGATCCACAAGACATTGATCCATACAGACCCGCCCCGCCACCGGATAATGTTTACCCCGGATGACTACCTTCGCCTTGTTGGAGAGCATCCGGCTGTAACCGTCCGCATACCCCACAGGTAAGGTGGCGATCATGGAATCGGCGGGAACCTTATATGTCAACCCGTAAGACAGTCGGGCGCCCCCGGACACCCTCTTGAGAAAAATGACTTTGGTAACCAGTTCCATGACAGGTTTAAAATGAAACGGGCGATCCTGCTGATTGGACGGATAGTACCCGTAGAGGATGATACCGGGCCTGACCATGGTGAAAAAGGACTCAGGATAACCGATAACAGCGCCGGAATTCGCCGCGTGAATGGTTCCCGGATCGATACCCCGTTTCTCAATACTCTGTATACATGATTGGAAGATCCGGAGCTGCATTTTAGTAAAATCGGTGTCTCCGGTATCCGCTGCGGGAAAATGGGTGCATACACCACCGAGAGTCAGCAATGAGCTGGAGTCTATCCGGCCGGCCAGGTCCTCCGCCTCTTCAGGACGGCAGCCTATCCGACCCATTCCCGTATCTATCTTTAAATGAGCTTCTACTTTTTTTCCCTGTCTCCCCGCTTCTTTGCTCAACTGATCTATGCCGTCCCTGCTCCCCAGGAGAGGCGAGAGCTCATAGAGAACGATGTCGGGGTTTTCGTCGGGAAGGACAGGGCTCAGAAGAAGTACAGGATTCTGAATGCCGGCTTCTCTAAGCTCCTTCCCCTCTTCAACCGTTGCGATGCCGAAGGCATTGACCCCCTCCTCGGATGCTGCCCGGGCTATCTCTACCGCCCCGTGGCCGTAGGCATTGGCCTTCACAGCCATACACATTTTTATACCGTCGCCAATCCTGCTCCGAAGAAGCCGGATGTTATGCCTCAGATTATCCAGGTGGATTATTGCTTTAGTGGCTCTCATATCTTTCCTTAAGCTTAATCGAGATAGTCCAAAAGCTCCAGGGGATACTCGATGAGAGCGACCGCACCGCTGTCCAACAGCTCCTGACTGGTGCGGAATCCCCACAACGCCCCCAGAGGCAACATGCCGCTGCGTTGGGCTGTCTCCATATCGGTCCAGGTATCGCCCAGTATACAGATTCCCTCAGGCTCAATTCCCAGGATGGAAGCGATTTCCAGGGCTCTGGACGGGTCCGGTTTACGGATACCGTCTTTCTCACCAAAAACACAAACAAAATTCCAATTCCCTAACAGCCGTTCAACCATTAGACCTGTGAAGTTATGGGGTTTGTTGGAAAGTACAGACATGGGGATTTCCTTTGATGCCAGCCTGTCCAACAGTTCCGGAATTCCGTTATAAATCCTGGTTTTGTTGTCCCAGCAGCGTCCGTACTCCTCACGCATTGCCGCCATACACCGAATGAGGATTTCCTCATCCCGCTTTTCTTCAGGTAAAGCCCGGCTTACCATAACCCGGATTCCCTCACCGACAAACTTTTTGTACGATTGAGGAGAATGCTCCGGAAAGCCAAAGCGTGAAAGCACCGTGTTCATGGCATCGGCCAGATCATCCAGAGTGTCGAGCAGAGTTCCGTCAAGATCGAAAATTACAGCCTTACACATACTGTTCAAATTGTATATAATATGCTATAATTCTTTGTCAATCCCTGTTTTTTTTATCTATATGCGCGAACCGATCGTAACAGCCGACACCCCTGAGAAAGCTTACCTCTTCGGAGTAGAATCGAAGGGGGATAAGAATCGGCTGTGGCCAATCGAAAACTCCCTTCGGGAACTCTCCCGTCTGGCCAGGACCGCCGGCCTCGACGTGGTGGACAGTTCGTATCAGCGTCTGAGCAATCCCAATCCAGCAACTTATATGGGCGCCGGAAAACTCGAAGAAATTCACCAGGAGATGACGATTCTCGGCGCCGAAACACTGATCCTGAACGAGGAGCTCAAACCCGGCCAGCAGAGGAAGATCGAAGAGGCGCTGGGTGATGCTTTCAAGGTCATAGACCGAACAGCATTGATACTAGATATTTTCGCCCAGCACGCTCACACCCGGGAAGGCCAACTCCAGGTAGAGCTGGCTCAGTGCCAGTACAGGCTTCCACGCCTTACCCGGCTGTGGACACACCTGGTAAGACAGTCCGGAGGGCGTGACGGAGGAAAGATCGGCGGGGTCGGGCTGCGGGGCCCGGGCGAAACCCAGCTCGAAGCTGACAGGCGCCAGATCCGCAGCCGCATCTCCGTGCTAAAAAAAGAGCTGGAAGATGTCCGCGGCCATCGAAAGGAGTACCGCCGGAGACGGAATCGGAGGGAACTCTCCACCGTTTCGCTGGTAGGGTACACAAATGCGGGTAAAAGCAGTCTTTTAAAAGCACTGAGCCAGGCAGAGGTGTTGGTGGAAGACAAGCTCTTTACCACGCTGGATCCGAAAACCCGCAGGATAAGGCTGCCGGGTGGCAGAATTGTCCTCTTCACCGATACGGTGGGATTCATCGACAAACTCCCTCACGATCTGGTTGCAGCATTCCGGGCTACTTTTGAGGAAATCGCAGAAGCGGATCTCATACTCAGAATCGTCGATATATCACACCCCGGAGCAGAGGCTCATATTAAAGCGGTCGACAGGATTCTCCACGATCTGGGGGCAACCGGCAGTAAAACCCTGACCGTATGGAATAAAATAGACAGGATAGAGGATATGGAGCCTCTTCAGGACCATGTTCTTCGAATCAGCGCTCTTCGAGGCGATGGGCTCGATCGGCTGCTCGAAAGGGTGGAAACAATACTGAACAGGGACATGGAGTATGGTGAGTTTCTCCTTCCGTACAACGACGGCTATCTCTTGAACGCCGTTCACTGCAAGGGAAATGTAGATACAGAAGAGTACAGGGAAGGAGGAATTTTTATACGAGCCGCTGTTCCTCCTTTACTTTCGAAACGTCTCGAGCCTTTCAGAGCCCGGTCTTAGTGACATTCCTTGTATGGAAAAAATCACTCTCCTGAGGGCTGTGGTTCGGTCCCTTCATCTTCCCCCAGTATATCCTCCGAAGGATTGACCTGTTCCTCGTCCTGATCTTCCCAGACAAAGCGTATCCTGGTCTTCCCGAGGGTTATATAATCGCCGTTTCTCAGGTTTTTCTGGATGTAAACCTGATCTTTGACCTTGGTTTTATTCAGGCTGTTCAAATCGATAACCGTAAAATGATCTTTGCGGAAAACAACCTGACAGTGCTTATTGGACACGTATCGATCGGAAAGCCTGATATCACAGACCTCGGCTCGTCCGAGAGTCATCGTTTTATTGGTCAGCTCGAAACTTTTACCTTCATCATCGCCGCTTTCGACAATCAATCGGGCATTCTGCGGAACAACATTTTCCTCGGCATCCATGGCATCCTCCCCTTATCAATAATAGCCCCTGCTTCAGTATAAATCAATTGGTTTGTTCATACAGAAGCCTTTTTTAGCACTGTCTGGTGCGTGGGAAGGTCCTTAAACTGCATAGCCGAATTGGTGAAGAAAACTTGTCTTTACTCTACTATTGCTTTTAGAAGTGCATCCCGGGCATCGGAGTAGAATTGTACATCTACCTTCGTCGCCATATCATCAGAAAGGTCAACGAGTTGTCGACGGCAAGCAACTGGCATCAGTAACGCGGTCGCGCCTTTTTCCACGGCAATCTCTGTAATAGTTACAGCATTATGCACAGGTTCTATGGAACCACCCAGATTGATTTCACCAGCTATAATTAAGCCGCCACGAATGTTTTTCTTCAACAGGGAAGTACAAAAGGCAATCAATGCCGCCACCCCAAGTTTTGATCCTGTTTTAGCTGAATCGAAAGCACGAAGCTGGACTGAGAATTCATGATGTCTTGGATCCTTGTCGCCTATTAACTGCATGGATCGGGAATAAAGGTTTTGCTCTGCAAATCCCAGGCTTTCTTTAAATGCAGGCGGAACCGGCTTATTGAGGATTCTCACACCTGAGCCCGGTCCATCATTCACTTCGATTCTGTAGAGCCCCGGATGCTCATCTATGGTTCCTGGGCTGATGCTCCAAACCTGTCCCGGTTCCAACGGATCAGAGCCAATACTGCTTTCGCTCTGCAGTTCAGGCGTTGCCACGAACTTCTCGACGCCATCCTCTCCCAAAACATAGCTAAAGTGGGTATTCCGGAACTCGGCTGCGCCGATACGCTTCTGCTGTTCTTTAACCCGTCTTCGGGATTCCAAAGCAATATGCACAGCCCACTCAATGTCTTCATCCGGGATCTTGTTCGTATCACCCGGGTATAGGAGCTTAAGCAAACCGCTTACAGTCTTGTTTACTGCATTAATGTCTCGCCCGCTGAGGGCGCCTCCGTAATGAAGACGATTTTGCAGAACAGAGATGCGACTTTGCTGACGCAATCGGCTCATACATTCCGACCAGAAATCGCTTACAAGACCGAAATGATCGGTGAGCAATTCTTTCTTAATTTTGGGGACATCCCAACCGGGCAGGTAAGCATGGATACGATCCATGAAGGCAGTATCATCCCGCATTTCCGGTGGAAGAGGGCTAAGCAAGTGACCAACGCGTTGTTGATGCTCAACGTCAACCTCAAAATTTCCGACAAACACTAAACTACCGTCAGCCCGAATGGGTTCTTTGCCTCGACTGAATTCCCCCGACTCCATGTAGCCTTTCATGATGTTTACACCGTCTTTCTTGTCAAAAGAGATACCGGACACCTCGTCAAAACAAACTACATCGTACTGGCAAACTAATCCGCGTTGCCCATTGGCATTATTAACAAACATCTGAGCTACTGTTGCTTTGCCACCCGAAAGAAGATGAGCATAAGGAGATATCTGCTGGAAAAGATGGCTTTTCCCTGTTCCGCGAGGCCCCAGTTCGACCAGGTTATAATTACGTTCTACAAAGGGAACCATTCTCAAGAAAAAAGCGTCCCTGGATCTCTCAGATAGCTTCTCCGAATTGATTCCGATGCTCCTTAAAAGGAATTCCTTCCATTCTTCAGTAGTAAACTGTTTTCTGGCTTTATCAAGTATGTCCAGAATATCTCGTTTGGAAAGCTGAATCTCTCGCAGGCTCTCAATACCAAACGGGCGACCGTTCTTTTCCTGAGCGATAGATGCGTCGTAAGTTAAAGTAATTTCAGAATAGAAACCGCCTGTGAGCATCCGCTCATGTTGATTTGCCAGTTCGGGACTTATTCGAACATCCGTGAGCCTTAAGCTCGGTAGTGTTGCAATATAGGAATCCGTCCTGGCATCAAGCCTGGCTGTTATAAGATCGATAATCTTCACTTCGCCGTTTTCCCGGGCGTGCGCTTTGAAGAGTTCTTCCTCACCGGCCTTGACTGTGCGAGACTTTAATTGGCGTTGAACGATTTCCAACCCTTCCTCGATTTCATCCTGATTTGTGCTTGCGCAGTACCGGCCAAGAAGAAATTCAACGACATAGGTCGGTACCGGGAATTGACGGCTAAAGGTACGAACCAGATCCTTTCGTACCAGGTATCCATCCAATACTGATGCAGCCAATTTATCTAAATGGTCCATCTCCATCATACGTCACCTCCGCCTATTACGGTTGCTGCCTGGGATACAAGACCGCCATTTTCATCAATCAAAACAACAATAGCTTTGGTTCCTTCAAATTGTTCATCTTCAACCACCACAGAACCGATACCATTGTCTTTTATCGGTTTTACGCTCATTACAACACTGGATGATGAATTCCCTGCCTGCAAGCGGACATCAAGCGATAATCCTGAAAACTCTCCCTCTACGGCTACTTTGCATCGAAGCCCCTTCCAGGCAATGTCCGTGATTTCGCCGGCAGCTTGTAATTTGCCGCCACTTTTCCCAGCCGATACAGTTAGTTCCAGTGTAAGGCATTCCTGGAGGCTTAAACCGCCGTGAGCGTATTCTTCGCCTTCCCGGTAACAGCTTATACCGTCTGCCAGGGCAAAGTTCTGATTCGGATTCCAGTACCAGGGAAACAAACGCTCATCAGCCGATGCTCCGGCTTTTATAACGGCGCAGCGTCCCCATTTGTTTTCAGTCAGCACACTGGGCAGGTCGATTTTGGGCAGGCCTCCCGGCATCAGGAGCCATCCATGATCGGTTACGATGCGGATTGATTTCCATCCGGCGGCAATAAGGCTCTCGATACGGTCACAAATTTCAATAAGAATCCTATCCAGATGCCTTGCCAACTTCCAGCCGCGATCGTGGCCTTCATGGTCGATGTCACCAAATTCGCACCAGGCGTATCCGCTGCCGGCGCCTGAGACTGATTTGTCGAGGATAGTCCAATTATTTTTGGTGAGCAGTTTTTTCAAGTTGTAGCCGCCTTTGAGAGACTGGCCGGTCTCCGCTATCGCTGGTTCGAAATCAGCATTCGCCAGGTCCCCGCTAATCTGATCCCTAACAGGAGTAACGGCCGGTTTACCGGTTGCTGTAACACTGGGAAGAGCGGCCCAGACGATTTTTTCTTCTACTCGATACCCGCTTTTTTCAAGCAACGCACTGAGCCGATGAGCCACATCAATGCGAAGACCAT
>CBDUZM010000073.1:0-10147 GCA_965371685.1 uncultured Spirochaetaceae bacterium
GCCGCCCACAGCTGAAGAGGAAGTCAATTTCCTCAGCGGTGAGGTAAAGTTCATGGAAGAGCGGCTCGCAGCAGCCAGGGAACGTATCGTTGAATTAGAGAAAGAAGGCAAGCAGGAAAAGCAGAAGAAATAGGAGTATAATCGATGAAAATAGCAGTAAGTGCAATGGGTGATACGGCAGACGCCCAGGTTGACAGCAGGTTCGGCCGCTGTGGATATTTTGTTTTCTACGACTCGGAGACAGAGGAGTTTGAATCCAAGGCAAACGAATCTCAATCCGCCGGGGGAGGCGCGGGAGTTTCTGCCGCCCAGACAGTGGAGAAGCGCGGCGTTAAACTGGTGCTGACAGGAAATGTAGGTCCAAATGCGGCAAGGGCTCTACAAGCAGCGGAGATTCAATTTGTGATAGGAGTAGGCGGCACTGTACGTGAGGCTGTAAACAGGTACAAAGCGGGAGAGCTTACCCCCGTCGATAAGCCTAACGTCGAGGGCCACTTCGGATTGCAGAAATAAGAAGGAAAACGAAGTTGGCGGATAAGCAGAGGGGAAAAGATCTAGACGAACAGGACAAACGGATAAAGGAAAGGCTTTCAAAAATCCGGAACATTTTTCTTATAATGAGCGGTAAAGGCGGTGTCGGCAAGAGCACCGTTGCAGTCAACCTGGCTGTTTCTCTTGCAGAGATGGGAAACCAGGTTGGACTGCTGGATATCGATTTGCATGGTCCCAATGCCCTCAAGATGCTTGGATTAGAGGGACGTCGGATAGAAACGGATGGAACATCCATGAAACCCGTATTATATTCCGGGAACCTCAAGGCGGTATCCATAGCGAGTCTTTTAGAAGACTCCGGCACAGCTGTTATCTGGAGGGGCCCATTAAAAATAGGTGTCATCAGGCAGTTTGTTGCCGATGTCAATTGGGGAGAGTTGGATTACCTTGTCATCGATTCTCCCCCGGGTACCGGAGATGAACCCCTTACGGTAGCCCAATCGATACCCGGTGCAAAAGGGATTATTGTAACCACGCCGCAGGAAGTATCCCTGATGGATGCTCGGAAATCTGTTGACTTTTGCCACCAGGTGAACATGCCTATTTTGGGCATTATAGAGAATATGAGCGGTTTCATCTGCCCGCACTGTGGAGAACGGGTGGACATCTTCTCCAGGGGAGGAGGTGGGCATATGGCTGGGGAATTAAACCTTAATTTACTCGGGGAAATACCAATCCAAACAGATATTGTTACAGCAGGAGACAGCGGCAAGCCCTTTGTTCTTTTCGATCAGGCAGCAGAGGCGAAAAAAGCCTTTGAATCAATTGTAAACAGCCTTGTGGAGGAAAATAAATGAATATAGCCATTCCATTGACATCGGGAAAGCTGTCCCCTCACTTCGGGCACTGCGAGCAGTTTGTCCTCTTCACGGTAGAGGACGGCGAAGTTGTCAACAAGGAGCAGCTTGTTCCTCCGGCACACGAACCGGGAGCGTTTCCCCGGTGGCTTCGCGATGCGGGCGCCGATATTATAATCGCGGGCGGTATGGGCAGTCGGGCTCAGAATCTATTTGCCGAAGCAGGTGTCGAAGTAGTGTGCGGAGCTTCCGCTGAAGAGCCCGAAAAGCTCGTGGATGAATATATAAATGGTAAACTGGTTTCGGGAGAAAACCTCTGCGATCACTGAGTCTGAGCCGCGTATTAAAATGCTTACAACCATGAAATACGCCAGGATTGTCAGGCCGAATAAGCTGATTATTGAAGAGAAAGAAACACCAAAGGCTGCACCAGGGGAAGTGCTTATCAAGGTGATGGCCAGCGGGATCTGCGGAACGGATATCCACATTCTTCGCGGTTCTTATATGGCCCAATATCCTGTCGTTCCGGGCCATGAGTTCTCCGGTATTGTAGAAGAAATCGGTGATGGAGTTACAAGGTTCGAGGTCGGAAACCGTGTCGCTGTCGAACCGAACATTGCCTGTAACAACTGCTTTAGCTGTCTCAACAATAGGCAGAATTTCTGCCTGAACTGGCAGGGGGTGGGTGTAACCCGTCCGGGCAGTATGGCCCAGTACGTTGCTGTGCCGGAGAACACGGCATTCGATATCGGAAAAATCTCCTTCGAAGAAGGCGCCTTTGTAGAGCCGCTGTCCTGTGTGCTGCACGGTCTGGAAAAGGTAAAGATTTCAATGGGCGCCAGGGTGGCCATTATCGGCGCCGGTCCGATAGGTATACTCATGCTGGCAGCTGTCCGACTCCGTGGAGCGGTTGGAATAACAGTGATCGACAAAGTGAAGTCCAGGCTTGATTTTGCCGGGGAGAGAGGGGCGGATATCTGCCGGATGGATATTGAGGAACTTGAGCGGGATGCCTACGATGTGGTAATCGACGCGTCAGGTTCCGTCGGGGTGCTTCGCCAAACCCTGGATTTTGCCCGTTACGGCGGCGTTGTCCTCTGGTTCGGTGTTCCCCCTGCAGGTGAGCTGTTGGAGATCGAGCCATTTATCATCTTTCGCAAAGGTCTCCATATATACTCCTCCTATACTTCGGTGCGGAATTCTTATCAGGCAATAGACCTTCTGAAATCGGGAAAAATCTCAGTCAGAGACCTTGTGTCTCACAGGCTGCCGCTGGAAGAGCTTGCACACGGTATAGAGCTGATCGAGAAGGGTGAGGAGAATGTAAAAAAGGTCCTGATTTTACCCAACCTCTAGCGCCTCGGTCCAGCTCAATCCTGGATGCTTTATTCAGGCATAAGAATAATAATAGGAATACTCCTCTCGCCGATTGACAAAAGTGGAAAATACCTGAAAATTGTATTTTTCACAGGAATATTATACATGGAGAGAGTGGCAAAACGGTTTTCAGAATGGATTATCATCCTTGCTGTTTGCGGACTCGGGATCGTGAGTCTTGGGTGGTGGTTTACATACGATCCAACCACTCGTTTCCTCATGTTCATTCCCGGCATGGACGGGGGATCATCATTAGCGGAGACAGACGCTGCCTTTATTGAAATAGGAGAGTTTTCCCGCATCTTTGACGGCATTCCTGCGGATTTACCGGGCGCCTGGGCACGTTTTCGGGGAGCACAAGCCGACAATATCTATACATCAGACATTGACCTTTCGGATAACTGGGGAGACGAGGGACCTGAGATTCTCTGGAAGGTTGAGCTTGGTGAAGGTCATGCGGCGCCTGCGGTTATGAACGGCCGTGTCTATGTTCTTGATTATGATGAGGAGAGGAAGGCGGATGCCCTCAGGTGTTTTTCCCTCGCAGACGGCAGGGAGATATGGCGCAGATGGTATACAGTTCATGTAAAGCGGAACCACGGCATGTCCAGAACCATACCTGCTGTTAATGAGCGATATGCAGTAACCATCGGTCCCCGGTGCCATGTAATGTGTGTAGATTCGGAATACGGATCTTTGAAATGGGGCTTGGACCTGCAGAGGGAGTTCGGTACAAAGGTTCCTTTGTGGTATGCCGCCCAGTGTCCATTGATTGATGGGAACATTGCAGTGATTGCGCCGTGCGGAGACAATGTCCTGATGATAGGAGTTGACTGCGAAACAGGGAAGGTTGTATGGGAGACTCCCAATCACCACGGATGGGAGATGTCCCACTCTTCAATCATGCCGATGACGCTGAACGGGAAGCGGATGTATGTTTACTTCGCAATCGGCGGCATTGCGGGCGTTTCGGCGGAGGAGGATGACAGGGGGACATTACTCTGGGAGACGACCGCCTGGAGTCCATTGGTGGTGGCGCCTTCGCCGGTTATACTGGGAGATGGAAGGATCTTCCTTACGGCAGGTTACGGCGCGGGGAGTATGATGCTGAAGGTAACTGAAAAAGACGGCGTTTATACTGTGAAATCTCTCTATGAATTACGACCCCGGGACGGACTGGCCTGTGAGCAGCATACCCCGGTTCTCTACAAAGGTCATCTATTCGGGGTTCTCCCCAAGGATGCAGGGGAGTTTAGAAATGAGTTAATCTGTTTTCATCCTGATGGGAAGATTGTCTGGACCAGCGGGAAAACAAATAAATTCGGACTGGGTCCCTTCATGATTGCAGATGATAAGCTCTTCATTCTTAGCGATGATGGAATTTTAACAATGGCGGAAGCGGATACTGAGGAGTTCATTCCCCTGGCGAGGGCAAAGGTGCTTAACGGCAGAGACTCGTGGGGTCCGCTGGCAATTGCCGGAGGAAGGATGCTTCTACGTGATTCGAAACAGATGGTGTGCATTGATGTTGCAGCACGAAGGTGATGCTGATATTTGAACCCCGGAGTACACTGAATTGAAGAAAATATGGACTGTTTTTGTAAAAATTCTTCCGGGTATTCTTGTGCTTGTCGTTGTTATTGCAGGGATAGTATCAGGATTTAGATTTATTCCAGGCAGTGGGCGGGGAAAGAAGGAAGATCCATTCAATTATGATGTAGAAGATCTAAAAAATGTTGATCCGGATTTGATTATCTATTCGGAAGTTATGCAGATAAAACCGGAAATGGAAACGCTTCATGGGTTGGCGACCGGCGGTGATGACAGGATCTATGTGAGTGGTGATAGTGCAATCCTGGTTTTTAATAGAGAGGGGAAACCTGTTCATCAAATAGACCTTGTAGAACCGGCGCGATGTATTTCTGTTGGAGAAGACGGCTTACTTTATCTTGGTATGTCCGACCATGTTGAAGTATATGAAGAAACAGGCAGGCAGTATGCCCTCTGGGCCGGCCTCGGGCATGAAGCGATTATTACATCGATCGCTGCGGGGGAGAATGATGTCTATGTCGCCGATGCAGGCAACCGAATGATCCTGCGATTTGACAACGGCGGGAGGCTGATAGGATATATCGGGAAAGATAAAAACACTCCCGGAGTGCAGGAATTTGTCGTTCCAAGCCCCTATTTTGATGTGGCGGTCGGAATGGATAAAACGTTGTGGGTGGTAAATCCGGGGAGTCATCTACTGCAGAACTATACGCCTGAAGGAAAATTTATAAGATCCTGGGGGCATTCCTCGGTGAGTATTGACGGTTTCTGCGGCTGCTGTAACCCGACCCATATTGCGATTACTGATGAGGGATCCTTTGTAACCAGCGAAAAGGGAATTGCCAGGGTGAAGGTATATGGTCCCGAAGGAGGGTTTATCGGTGTTGTTGCGGAACCCCGGCGCTTTACAGAAGGAACGGTTGGTCTTGATATTGCGGTCGATTCCCGGGGGCGGATTATTGTGCTGGATCCGGAAAGGAATGCCGTAAGGATCTTTTCCAAAAAAAATCTTTGAATGTGAGGACATATTGACTGCAAACGACCCCCGGGGGAAGAAAGACAGGCGCGATTTATTCGGCAGAGTGTTCCGTATTACAATGATAGTTGTTTTAGGGGGAATATCGGGAATTGCGGTGAGCAAATCTCTGCGCGGCGACACTGTATGGCAGCTTGACCCCGATATATGCGTTCAATGCGGAAACTGCTCGATCCAGTGCGTGCTGACTCCTTCTGCGGTGAAGTGCGTGCATGCCTTCGACGTGTGTGGATACTGCGATCTCTGCAGCGGCTACTTGAGACCCGGGGCGGCAGCCCGTAACACTGCCGCGGAAAACAGGCTCTGTCCCACCGGTGCGATTACAAGAACCTTTATCGAAAATCCCTACTACGAGTATACAATCGACGAATCCCTCTGTATTGCATGCGGGAAGTGCGTGGAGGGGTGCTGCTCCTTTGGAAACAGCGCCCTCTTCTTGCAGGTAAGGCACGACCGCTGTCTGAACTGCAATCAATGTTCAATTGCGCGAAACTGCCCGGTCGGGGCATTCAGAAGAGTGCCTGCCGATAGTCCCTACCTCCTGAAAGGTCATTTGAGGGGGGAAACGCAATGAGGTCAAGGTATTATATTTTTTCCTTTGCCCTTTGTGTACTCATCGCCGTCGTTTCATGGCCAATCTTCGCCCAGGACCGCTTTCCGCAGCCTGAATTTGAGACAGATCACCAGCTCCCGGAGCTTACCGTCCCTGCCCCCCGCAGAGGCGTCTACGAGTATATTGATGTTGCAGTTCTCACAGCCTGCCTGGCATGTGCGACCCATCTTGTGCTGAAAAGGCGGTCACGGACCGGTATTTTCATTCTCATGCTTTTTTCTCTCGTTTATTTCGGTTTTTGGAGAAAGGGATGTGTATGTCCCATAGGCGCTATACAGAATATTGTGCTTGTGCTCTTCGACCGCTCGTATAGAATCCCGCTCGTTATCCTTGCCTTTTTTACCATACCTTTGCTTTTTACCCTGTTTTTCGGCAGGACCTTCTGTGCGGCTGTCTGTCCCCTGGGCGCCATTCAGGACCTCTTCATCCTCCGGCCGATTAAGCTGCCTTCGTGGGTATCTCAATCTCTGGGAATGTTTCCCTATATCTATCTTGGGCTCGCGGTACTCACTGCGGCAACGGGCGCAGGATTTCTGATATGCCGGTTTGACCCCTTTATCGGATTCTTCAGGCTCAGCGGCCAGTTTCCCATGATCCTGTTCGGGTCAGGAATTCTTATTACCGGGATGTTTATCCCGCGCCCCTACTGCCGCTTTATATGTCCCTACAGCGTTCTATTGAAGTTGATGTCCCGGTTCTCCAGGTGGCACCTAACCATAAGCCCCGATGAATGTATACAGTGCCGTTTGTGCGAAGACTCATGTCCCTTTGACGTTATTCAAGAGCCGACGGAGGAACAGGTCCGGGAGAGAAATGACATTGGTGTCCGCCGGCTCCTTGTCCTGTTGATTCTTTTGCCTTTTCTGATTTTATCGGGAGGGCTTGCAGGCTCACGGCTGGATATCGCTTTTTCCCGTCTGCACAGTACAGTCAGGCTTGCCGAGCAGATAAGCCTTGAGGACGCCGGTACGGCTGTCGAAACCACGCTGGAGAGCCGGACATTCCGCGAAACCGGGATAACAAAGGCGGAACTGATTATTGATGCACTGGAAATCCGGCGGCAGTTTAAAATAGGCGGGATCCTGTTCGGAGGGTTTCTTGGGCTTGTATTTGGTATTAAGTTGATTACGTTATCCATCCGGCGAAAAAGGGATAAATATCAACCGGACAGGGCAGACTGCTTTAGCTGCGGAAGGTGTATCGAGTTTTGTGTGAAGGAAAAGGTAAGACGCAAGGCGATGGCGAGTAAAGCGGGTAATCATGAATAAGACAATTACCCATCTTTTACGGGGGATTGCGGCCGCTGCCGGAGTTTTTTCTTTAATCCTCTGCGTACTTCTGATAGCGAACTACCTGCAGTTGAAGAGGACGAATCCGCTGGATAGTCCCGTCCTTCAGAAGCTCGTAAACAGGCTGGATGAGAATCCGCAGGATCAGGAATTAAGAGATGAGATAAGGACGTTGGACCTTCTGGCAAGAAGAGTATATTTCACCCGAAGATGGCAGATCCGTACAGGGAGTTATATGCTGCTCGTGAGTGCTGCAGCTTTCGTGTTTTGCTTAAAAGTCCTGGTCCGGTTCCAGCGTAAATTGCCCGATCACAGCGGAACAAGTCGGAAAAAAAGTCTTTGGGCCGTATCCGTTCTTTCCAGGAAAGTGATTATTGCAGGAGGATCTGTGCTCCTGATTACCTCCCTGGCAGTCGCTTTTCTCTCCCACAGTTCGCTGGGGAATGAATACCCTGCCGGGACTTCGGAAGAAGATTCCGGGGTTGCTGTTGTGATTGAGGATGAGCAGGAGATCAAAAAGAACTACCTGGATACTGAAGAGCTCAAGAGGAACTGGACATCTTTCAGAGGTCCGGGAGGCAATGGGATAACCCCTGATGAGGATGCACCGGTCTTTTGGAACGGCGCCACCGGTGAAGGGATTCAGTGGAAGGCTGCAGTCCCCAAACCCGGTTTTAATTCTCCTGTAGTTTGGGATGACCTTCTTTTTATCTCAGGCGCCGACAGGGAAGGCCGTGAAGTGTACTGTTTCGACAGAAATACCGGAGAGATGCGCTGGAAGAGTGCCATTGTTGATGTGCCGGATTCTCCGGAGGAACCGCCGGAGGTGAGTGGAGATACAGGATATGCAGCTCCCACTATGACGACCGATGGAACCCATGTTTTTGCGATTTTTTCCACAGGAGATATCGCCGGACTCGATCTTGAGGGAACCGTTGTGTGGGCCAGAAACCTCGGTGTACCGGAAAACCATTACGGCCATTCATCCTCCCTGGTTATGTACCGTAACCTTTTAATCGTACAGTATGATCATGAAGCAGGTGCAATCCTCATGGCGCTGGAGTCCGGTACAGGAGAGACGGTGTGGGAAACCCAACGGGATGTTATCACATCCTGGTCATCACCGATTGTCGTGTACACCGGCAGAAGACCCGAGGTCATACTGAATGCAAATCCCTATATCGCATCTTACGACCCTGAGACCGGAAGAGAGCTGTGGAGCGTGGAATGTATGATGGGTGAGGTTGGTCCCTCTCCAGCCTATGCCGGGGGAACAGTATTTGCAGTTAATCAGTATGCCCTTCTTGCCGCCATCGACGTCAGGACACGGGAGATAGTATGGGAAGCCTACGATGACCTCCCCGATGCTGCGAGCCCCGTTGCAGTCCATGGGTACCTGTTCCTTCCAACGAGCTATGGTATAGTGAGCTGCCTGGATGCAAAGACCGGTGAGGTCTACTGGACCCACGATTTTGGAGAAGGATCGTATTCATCTCCGATATGTGCAGGTGACCGCATTTACCTGATGGATAAATCGGGCACAATGCATATTTTCAAGGCTGACGATGAGTATGTTTCTATGGGGGATCCCGAGCTTGGAGAGGAATCCTGGGCAACGCCGGCTTTTGTTGATAACCGTATTTACATACGCGCCCTCAGCCATCTTTTCTGCATTGGGATTCAAGATGAATAGTGATAATGATAGGATTTCATCAGAGAAGGATGAGGAATACGCATTTGTCGCGGGTATGACAGCCCTGCCGCAATCCGCCGTCAAATGTGTTAACGCCTGACCTGCCGGGGCGCTTTCTATCCGATCTGATTTTAAAACCCCTGCCGTTTAATTATCATTCTTAATCCTTCACAAAACCTTCATAAAACGACTACAGAATATCAACATAGACATCCTATATTTACAGCATGATTGAACAGCAAAATAGATCGACAGCAAAACAACAAATTATCATACCCGGGAGGGAAAGATGAAACGGATTATTTTAAAACCATTCCTAATTTTTGCGCTTCTCGCTGTGTTGGGCGGCGCTCAGCTGTTTGGTGACACTTCGGCGGACTATGGGGCTCTTGGAGCACTGGAGAACAACAGCCTGACTCTGCAGGCAATGCTCGACTACGCCATCCAGGATGAGTATCTGGCCAAAGCGGAATACGAGCTTATTATGGATAAATATGGGGAAATGCGGCCTTTCAGCAACATCAAAAAAGCCGAAGAGCGGCATATCGAATGGGTCGAGGAACTTTTCAGCACATATGGCTTTTCCCCTGCTGCGGATCAGTCCACGGAACACGTGATCCTTCCACCAACCTTGAAGGACGCCTTTGCTACAGGGGTACAGGCGGAGATAGACAACATCGCAATGTATGAAAAATTCCTCAAAGAGATTCTCCCTGAAGACGTAAGGGATGTTTTCGAAAGGCTCAAGACGGCTTCTGAGAATCATCTGCGGTCCTTTCAAAACAACCTGCAAAAATATAATTAAAGTCATTGGATTATTCCAAAGAAACACTTTAGGAGGTGTGAGATGAAAAGGATTTCAATTATTGTATTGGCTGTCATGTTAGTGGGTGTGTCGGGAATCTTTGCTTCTGATTCCGGCATAACGGGACGCGAAGTGGTCGCAATGGGTACGCTCCAGACCATGGAGGGAACCCTGGTCGAGGAGGACGATGAATGGTACCTGCAGACCGGGGAAATCCTCTATGCGGTACATCTGGGCAATTACGACTTTCTCGATACCCTGGAAATGGACCTGAATGAAGGAGACAGAGTCACTCTGAAGGGATTTTTCTATGGCGAAGACATCGCCGCGGTAAATATCATGACCGGCGATAATAGCTATGACTTTCGCAGTGAAGACGGCTATGAAAACAATATTCGGTTAGATTTTGCAAAAAGGGGTGTGGATGACTATTG
>CBDUZM010000074.1:0-9954 GCA_965371685.1 uncultured Spirochaetaceae bacterium
GTTTCACCCGCACATTTTCTTTTTATTAATTCAATATTTATTGGGTTAGTTTATAAAACCTGCGATAGGTATTAAGAAGAAAGTAAAAGGATATATTTGTGCCCATGAGGTCACAACCCTTGCCTATTTTCTGCTAAAAGAAGAAAAAGATACTATTAAATTAAAATCCAGATGGGGCAGACCATAGTAAAATGATAGATGATGTAAGTGACATTGCAGCGATGTACAGCAGCGACCTGGAGAGAGAGCATCTCCGGTTAGAGAGACACCAACTTGAGCATGACATCACGTGGCGCTACTTGAACAAATACCTGCCGCCTGAAGGTTGTATCTTGGAAATCGGCGTTATAATCTCGTCATTTATCAGCCGTTTTGGCATCCTGGGAGACCTGCTCAAGAAAATGCCGGAATGGATCGAGCGCCAGGCAGAGGTTCGGTCAGTTATCGACAGAGGCAGAGATCTAGAGCATCTTCCAAGACAAGGATTCCGTGGGTATTTCGCCAACGTCTCCGAGATTGCTCCTTTACACAAAAAAGTTGGATTCGAAGTCCTGGTTGTGGCCGGCGTTGAACCAGCGATCTCGGCCGATGACGAAAGCTACAATAAGCTAAAAGGGAGGCAACGAAAACTATGGTTGGATCTCCTCTATGAGGCAAGCACAGAAGCGACAATCCTCGGGGCATCAAGGCATCTTCTCTATGTCGGTAAGAAGAGAAAAAAATGAGTAAATGTTAACACACGTATGGCGCCGACACCATTAGCAATATGGAGAAACAAATGAACGTAATAAAGAAATTATCACAGTCGTAAATAAAGGTTCGGTAATTACAAAAGATGCGGGCGTAGCATTATATGCGGAAAAGTCTCTAATCGCCATTGACGAAAAGAACAAAAAGGAATTTATTACTTTGATTAATTCAAGAATATCGGGTCTTGAAAAAGAATCCCAAATTAAAAGGATAAATAAAGTTCTTAGAGATGTTGAGAAGGCATAATCAACTAAGGAGTGATTCCATTTTTCTTTTCACCACATCGTAAGGCGAGACCGCGCCGGCGCCGGAGGCATCATCAATCTCCATAACTTCCCTCACGAAGGCGGTACCGACAACAGCGGCATGCACATAGGGTTCTAGGCGCACGATCTGTTTCTTTTCCGATATACCGAAACCAGCAAGCACCTTCACATCGAGGGACCTGGTTCTCGAGAGAAAATCCAGGTTCTCCCCTCCTATATCGGTCTGCCTTCCCGTAATCCCTCTTCTCAAAGGCGTGTACAGGTAGCCGGAGGAAATTCGGGCAATGTATTCGAGCCGCTCCCGGGTGGTGTTGATGGAAACTACGGGTACGATATGCAGCCCTCTCTCGGCGCCAAGAGCATAGAGCCCTACATCGTAATCAGGGGGAAGATCGGGAGCTATAATGCCGGAGGCGCCCGCTTCGCTGCAATCCTCCAGGAATCGTTCCACTCCCCTTACAAAAACAAGATTACCATAGGTCATGATGAAAACAGGGACATCGGAGTACTGCCTGATACGCCGGATCAATCCGAAGCCTTCGGAGACTGCAAATCCTCTGTCCAGCGCCTGATTGCATGCCTCCTGTATAATCACGCCGTCCGCCGTCGGCTCGCTGAAGGGGAACTGGACTTCGAGATAGCTGCATCCCCCGTCTATCAATCCCTTAGCCACTTCCAGAGAACTCTCTCTGTCGGGGAAAAAGGCGACCATGTGAGCCATTACCCTAGCCATTACTCTCCCCCTTCAGAAAATTCAGCCAGTTTTCCCGATCGAGCTCCCGGGCCAGGATAAAGAGATCTTTGTCGCCTCGGCCTGACATGTTGACGACAACCGCACGGTCTCCGGGGCAGCCGGCTGCCAGTTTTATCGCCACGGCGCCTGCATGGGCCGATTCCAGGGCAAAGACCAGCCCCTCATTCCCGGCAAAAAATTGAACTGCTTCCAGCGCCTCCTTATCGCTTGCACGCATGAAATCGATCCTCTTCGTGAGTCCCAGATGAGCCAGCTGGGGACCGATTCCGGGATAGTCTAACCCGGCCGAGATGGAATGGGTCGGAAGGACCTGCCCATCCTCATCGAGGAGAAAGAGGGACCGGTAGCCGTGAACGATCCCCTGCCTCCCCGATCCATCCATGCGTGCGGCATGCTCTCCCTTCCCCTTCCCCCTGCCGCCGGCCTCGACTCCGACGAGTCGCGGTTTATCGCGCTCGAGGAAAGGATAGAAAAAACCGATTGAGTTGGATCCTCCGCCGACACAGGCAACCAGGGCTTCCGCCTCAATATCTTCAGCCTCCATCTGATCCTCCAGCTCTTTCCCCATGATCGATTGATACTCCCTTACCATGTCGGGGTAAGGTGAAGGCCCGAGGGCCGAGCCCAGCAGGTAGTGGGTATCGTCGAAACTGGAAGCCCAATCTCTCAATGCTTCGTTGATTGCGTCTTTAAGAGTTCCGGAGTTTCCCTTTACCGGAACGACTTCGGCGCCGAACAGCTCCATCCAGAAGACGTTGGGTCTCTGCCTGCGGATATCCACCTCTCCCATATAAACCCGGCAGTCGAATCCCATCTTGGCGCAGACTGCAGCCGTAGCCAGGCCGTGTTGCCCGGCGCCTGTTTCGGCAATAATCCTCTTTTTTCCCATAACCTTTGCGAGAAGACACTGGCCGATCACGTTGTTGATTTTATGGGCGCCTGTATTTGCGAGCCCTTCCAACTTGATATAAATTTTCCCGCCGCCGATTTTTTTTGTCGAATTCTCGGCAAACATCAGAGGAGTGGGTCTCCCCGCATAACTCTCAGCCAACCGATCGAAATCGGCATGAAACAGAGGATCGTCCATGGCCTGAAGAAACGCTTCTTCCAGCTCATCCAGGGGAGTCCGGAGAATCTCCGCCACATACCTCCCGCCAAAGTCGCCGAAAAAGTCATTATAGTACTTCTGCATTCTCTATCTCCTTGAAGAAGCTGACCATTTTATCAGGATCCTTTACTCCCGGCTCCGACTCGAGGCCGCTGGAAGCGTCCACAAGCTCAGGATGGAATCGATTGATCACATTCCTGATATTCGCAGGATTCAGACCGCCGGCCAGCCAGAGGGGAGCATTTTTGGATGCCGCTGCAACAATTTCACCGGGGACTCTCTTTCCAGTGCCGCCGTAGGCTCTAGGGGAATATGCATCCACGAGAATCCGGGGGCAGTGATAGCTGCCTATCTCTTCTGCATCGCCCGCATCTTCCAGCCTCAAAGCCTTATAATATGGGAAAGCCATTCTGTAGCAATCCTCAGGCTTCTCCTCTCCGTGAAACTGAACTGCATCTATCAGGCCTGCATCTAAAAGACGCCGCACATCTTCCTGGAGCACAGGCGGCCCGAAAGCCTCCGGAGAACTCTCTGACGGCTGTGTTACAACCACAGCGACCCTGGGAACATCCGGACTTTTAAGCTCTTCCAGCAGTTTCGGGTTTGCCATACGTTTGGATGGAGCAAAGATGAAGCCCAGAATATCCGCTCCCAGATCAACCGCCAGGGACGCATCCGATTTTCTCGTAATGCCGCAAATTTTGACCAGGGGTCTCTCACATCTTTTCCGCCTGTACAATCTCTCCCAAAAGTCCCTCTTTCCTTTCGAATAAACGGACAACAGCCGGGATATGAGCGACGGATCTCTCACCACGGCCTCACCGACGAGTATGCCGGAAAATCCCGATGACAGTGCAAAGTGTGCGCCCTCTTCGGACCGGATTCCGGATTCGAAAACAAATTTCGTCCGCCACTTTATGCGGTCTTTGACCATGAGAGGAACAATAGGGTCTGTTTTAAAAGTCGATAGATCACGGCTGTTGATTCCCACCAGAGGAGGCTTGAGCGCTCCGACCTTTGCCACATCGGTTTCATCGTGAACCTCGGTGAGAACCGTCATCCCCAATCGCCTCGCCATTTGATAGAGTTGCGTGTATCTTTCCTTATCCAGTATCGAAGCGATGAGGAGAACAGCATCGGCGCCTGCCCGCCACGATACTTCCACATCTCTCACATCTAAAAGAAAATCCTTTCTCAAAACGGCAAGCCCGGGGAAAGCTTTTTTGATCTGCATCAAGTCTTTGAGGGAACCCGAAAAGTAGTCTTCCTCTGTAAGAACGGAAAGGTTTTTAACTCCCTCCCTCACGTAACGGGAAGCCGCTTCCACCGGATCCAGATCTCTGGAAATCCATCCTTTCGACGGGGAACGCCTCTTCACTTCGCATATAAGAAAAGGCGCCGTCCCGAAAAATGAGAGAGGCGCCTTTCTTTCGGCAGGCACAGCAGTACCCAGCTCGTTTCCCTCTCTTCGTATTCACTCCCGCCTTCTCTGAACGATCTCTTCCCTTATGTTCATCGTTTCCTCTTTTTTGCCTCATCTATGATTCGAGAGAGTGCCTTTTTAACCGTTCCTTTAGATAGGGCCTCCTTTGCCTGGCCGTATCCCTCTTCTATACTGTCTGCGAGACCGCAAATGTAAAGCGCGGCCCCGCTGTTGAGGAGAACCGCTTCCTTTACAGCCTCCCTTCCGTTTCCCGATAAAATACTCATCGCAATTTCAGCATTTTCATCCGGCGTACCTCCTTTCAGCTCTTCAATGGTGTAGTTCTCAATGCCCAATTCCTGCGGATCGAAGAGAAAGTCCCTGACTTCATCATTCCCGTTGATCTCAACAATTCGCGTGGGTCCGGAGACGGATATCTCGTCCATTCCATCCTTTCCATGAACGACCATAACCCGCTCTACACCGAGAAGCTGGGCCGCCCTGGCAACCGGAAGGCATAATTCATCGGCGAATACGCCGATAAGCTGGTACTGCGCGTTCGCCGGGTTGGATAGAGGACCAATTAGATTCATAACTGTTTTCAACCCGAGCTCCCTTCTCACCGGCGCTGCATATTTCATGGCGCCGTGATAAAGGGGAGCGAAGAGAAAGGTAAACCCCGTCCTATCGAGGAGGGAAGCGGCATCTTCAGGGGAAAGATCAATAGGAATGCCCAGCGAACTATAAAAATCCGCACTGCCGCTCTTGGAGCTCACTCCCCTGTTACCGTGTTTGGCCACTCTGGCGCCGCAGGAAGAAGCTACAAGCGCCGCCAGCGAAGAGATATTGAAAGTTCCCAGGCTGTCACCCCCTGTACCGCAGGTATCGAGGACTTTCCCTTTTATAGGAAGGGGTGTTTTCTTCATTCTCAGCACGGAAGCAAACCCGGCAATCTCTTCGGGAACCACCCCTTTCATATTGAGGCATGCCAGGAAGGCGGCTATCTGAGAGTTATTAAGATCTCCCTCAGTCAGCTCTTCCATAAAATCCCTTGCTTCCTCGAATTCCAGATTTTTTCCGTCCATTAATCCGGATAGAAGCGCCCTGGTCTCAAAAGGCGCCCTCTTGTATTTCAGGAAGTTCCTTAAGAGCCTTTTTCCGTGCTCAGAGGCCACGGATTCGGGATGGAACTGTATCCCCTCCAAAGGTAAAGATCTGTGTCGAATGCCCATTATCTCACCGTCTTGAGAAACAGCCGTGACCTCGATATCCTCAGGGAGGCTTTGACTCTCTATCGTAAGAGAATGGTAGCGGGTGAATCGGGCCGGGGAAGGAATATTGCGGAACAGACCTTTGCCGTCAAGATTGATTTCCTCAACCTTACCGTGAACAATGCGCCCTGCACGCACAATCTTTGCGCCAAAAGCAAAACCTATGGCCTGGTGGCCCAGGCAGACGCCAAGTATCGGTATTTTACCGGCGAAATGCCTTATTACATCCACAGAAATTCCTGCATTCTCCGGACGGCCGGGTCCCGGGGAGATTACGATACCCGCCGGTCTCATCCTTTCTATCTTTTCGATGCTCGTCTTATCATTTCGAATTACTTCGAAGGATTCATCGGTTATTTCAGAAAAATACTGATACAGATTGTATGTAAAAGAATCATAATTATCGATAATCAGGTACATGATTAAACCTCCACACCAATGGCTTTCGCCAGAGCCCCGAGCTTGGCCTGGGTCTCTATATACTCCTTCTCAGGAACCGAATCGTAAACAATACCGGCGCCTGCCTGGAGAACGAGAAGCTTTCCTCTCTTAAAAGCGCTGCGAATGACAATGCAGGAATCCACCATCCCGCCTGGTCCGAGGTATCCCACTATACCGGCATAGAAGCTCCTCTTCTCCTTTTCCAGAGAATCGATGATCTCCATCGCCTTGATCTTGGGCGCTCCCGTCACCGTACCGGCGGGAAAGGTGGCGCGAATTGCATGTGTGCCTGTCTTTCCCTCCATGAGTCTGCCCTCTACCTCCGAGACAATATGCATGACATGGGAGTATCTTTCGATCCCCATGCTCTCGGTGACAGCAACGCTCCCCGGGCGGCTTATCTTACCCAGATCGTTTCTGGCCAGGTCTACGAGCATAAGGTGTTCCGCCTTTTCCTTCTCGTCGGAGAGGAGCTCCTTCTCCAGGGAAAGGTCTTCTTCGTCGGTCTTGCCTCTCTTTCGTGTTCCCGCTATGGGGCGGAGGATCGCCCTGTCTCCCTTTGTCTTGACATGAACCTCCGGGGAAGATCCGAAAAGCTGGAACTCGCCGAAGTCGAGATAGAAAAGGTAAGGAGAGGGATTAAAGGAACGCAGTTTTTTATAAGCCTCCAGGGCGGGAATCGTGGACTGAAGGTAAACCCTCCTCGAAAGCACCCCCTGGAGGAGATTTCCCTTCACGATCTCCTCCTTCACTTTGCCCACACCCTCCAGGAACTCACTGTGATCCTCATCGGTGGCCATAGACAACGCAGGATACTCCTTTTCGCCGATTTTTAAATAGTTGAAGTCCAGATCATTTATCTTTTCTACAGTTTCCTGAATCGCCGTTTCCAGATCGATCTCGTGCTCTTTATAATTGAGACCGAAAAGAACGATGCTGTCCATATAATGATCGAACACAAGGAAAAGATTACCAAAGATAAAATACGCTTCAGGGATATTAAGTGGATCGGGCTTCTCCCGCAAGCTGACCGTGTCGAATTTCGCGGCATATTCATACGCCATATATCCTATGCCCCCGGTCGGAAAGGGAAAAGGATATTCATAACCCTTGTGCTGATTGGAAAAGTAGAGCAGCACGTCCAGGATATCCTTCCCCTGATTTCTCAATCTGAGCGTTTTGCCGTTCTTCTTCATAAAGATTCCTTCTCGATCCTGGAAGATGCTGAAGGCCTCCCTTACGAGCAGAATAGAGTATCTCTCCCGCCCCTTCACAAAAGAAGCAGACTCTAACAGGACTCTGGCGTTCAGCTTGTTGGCAAGGGAAAAAGGTGTGAATCTTTCCCCGGGAATCATCCTCAGGATACTATCAGTTAAAGTGTTCACTGTATAACCTCCCTATCAATTTTTTCCATACAAATATTTTTCCATGCAAACAAATAAAACCCGCCTGCAATGCCGCAAGGCTGTCTGTATAAAAAAAGCCGCAAGGCCCTTTTTGAGCTTTGCGGCTTAAAAAAACAAGCCGCAGGGCCTGGACTTTCGGCCAGAACCTGCGGCTTGCCTCTATCTCAGCATGCCTGTACCTGCATGGTCCCGGCTATCCCGAAAGCCACCACCAAGCATGCAGAGTAGAATTGGCTGTGCTCTGAATTGTCTCAATGTTATTTATAAGCATCGTGGAGGGGAATATACCTTTATAAATAAAAAGTGTCAAGCCAATCTAATTTTATTATTTTTCTTGACAGACTACTTCTAAGTATATAAGAAGAGTAATGGATTTCAGGGAAAAGGTGCAGGTCGATTTCAGGCATAATGTACGGATATTCGTTCTCTGGGAATTCTGCTGGGGATTGGGAATATCCTTTGCAGCTTTCAATACCATGGTTCCCGCTTATCTTACCACGCTGGGTGCATCGAACGCATTGATAGGCTTTATTCAGTCCCTGCCTCTCATAACGACACCTCTTCAGATCTTATGCATTTATTTTACAGCGAAGAAAAACCGGAAAGGTGCATATTTTGTCTTCCTTTTACTGGCTGCTTTTTCATATCTGATCGTTTCCTCTATTTCCATCTTTTTTATACATGATGAGTCGAAGAAATTATTGATTGCGGCCTTTAGCCTTGGAGCAATCCTTTTTATGGGAGTGATAACCTTCAGCAATCCGATTCTTTTCAGCATTCTAACCGATACTATACCAAAGAAAAAGAGAGGTTCTCTATTCGGCTTCAGAACCCTGGCACTCGGGGTCAGCACCATTAGCATGGGATTCGCGGTAGCCGCCCTCCTCAAAAAGCTACCACCGCCCCTTAATTATCAGCTTTGCTTCTGTATCGGCGCCTTTTTTTATATAACAGGCACCTTCGTGCTTCTATTTCTGAGAGACCACATCGATCCTTCGACCAGCGGGAGGAAGAAACACATCCTGATCGATCTGAGAAAGCAGTTGATAAAAGCGTGGAATAATCCTAATTACCGGATGTTTATCTTTTTTTATCTCCTGAACACCTCAGCTATTGTTGTTGCAGCATTTATCATACCCTTTGGAATAAACAAAATAGGCATAACTGCCCACCAGGTCAGCAGGTTAACCGTGATTTATTTCTCCTGCGCCGGAGTAGGAGGATTCATTATAGGCAGGATCGCCGACAGCCTGGGATACAAAGCCGTTGCCGTGATTCAATCTTCCTGCCTTATTATCATCTTTTTTATTGTGCTTAATGCAGATAGTTTTTTAATGATTGTTCTGGCTTACGGGTTGTACTCGATTCCGGCCATGTCAAACTACATGATTCTTACCAACTTCAGTGTGGAAATATTGCCGTCCTTCAACGCCGGCAATATAACCACGCTGGGCAACATCATAATACTGCCGGTGATTGCCCTGCTTTCTCCCCTGTGCGGAGCTCTTATTGATATGACGGGTCTCTATTCTTCGGTGTTTCTCATCGGAATGAGCCTCTCGGTTATGGCGCTGATCGGTATTTCCGCTCTTATAAGAGAACCGCGGAAAGGCCGGGTATACATTGTTAAACGAGTTCCCAGGCGGTAATACCTGAAAAGCGATAATCAGGGGTTGTGAAGGAATATTTATAGACGGATGATTTCCACCTGTCCGCCTTGTTCTCCCGGAAGCGAGTCATGTGTATTTCAATATCCAGGATTTCCCGGTTTTCTAACAATAGCAGGAAAGCATGTCAAGCATTTTCCACCGCTACATCCCTTACCTGAAGGAAGGGATCTTGCGGTGTAAATAAGATAAGTGCGAAAAAATCAACTGGAATTATAAATGGAATTTTTAATTACCAAACCGGGGGAACCAATATATGGGAATTTTTCCCAATTGTGGGAAAAATTCGGTAGAGCCGTGAATCTGGCTGACTCAATCACTGTTATAAGAACTGTCACTACCATCATCGGAGTTACCGCTACTCTGATCTTGTTGTATGACTGTTTCCCCGGTTCCCCCTTTTGGGGGTTTAGTTTCCCGATCTGTTGGTTTAGGCTGGTAGCCACGTTTTTCTGGTTCATAGCCCGTCTTTCGATTTGCTTTATCACCCATGGTTTTCTTCTCCTGTATGACTAAGAGTACGGAAAAATTCTATATAGTCAATACCATCACTTGAGAGTAATATACCTTTAGTCTCTCCAATTTTACTTATAAACTCTCCTTTATTATTGACCTTCCATACTTCTTCAAGGTAAATATCCTGATCCTGCGGGAAAGAAGAGGCGAAGGAATTTGGGCCATAATAGCCAGCGATAATCCTGCCTCCTTTTAAATGCACTAACACGTAGCATACTTCTCCGTGACTAAAAAAATAATCCCATGATTTTGGAGTAGGATGCACAATCCTTCCTTTCAGAAGACCACTCTGAGGAATTTTATTTTATTTAAGAGGCCCTAGAACGGGGACGACAACGAGACTGAGGGGGTG
>CBDUZM010000075.1:0-9947 GCA_965371685.1 uncultured Spirochaetaceae bacterium
TTACATCGACCTTCTTTGGAAAGAGAAAGAATTTCAATAATAAAACAATAAAGGCTGTCAGGGCTATACCGACGATAGTAATGGGAATCACTACGACGGACATTGGTTGATGTAACCTCCCAAAAAGATGTTTTCGTCTTGAGTATATGTCTCTTCTAAGTTAGTTTTTTTGCGCCTGCCTGTCAAATGCTGGAATTTCGAAATGTGGCTATATTCTGAAAAACAGGATATACTGATGAGTAAGTCTATGAAAAAGAATTTTCGAAAGGGAATTTGTCTGATATTTTTCTTTTTCACTGTTGTTTTGATATGGGGGTTTTCTCCCCTGGAAGAGGGTGAAAAGCTGCTTATGTCGAATAACCCGAGGGAAGCTCTGCCCTTCCTGGAGCAGGCGCTCAATTCCGAACCATCCAACGAGAAAATCTATCTATATTTGGGTATCCTCTATGAGCAGCTTTCACAGCCTGATAAGGCGATCAGCATCATGCAGCGCGGACTCGACGTGGCAAAGGAACATAGAGATATATTTTATTACAACATAGGCAATAATTTCTTCATAAAAGGCGAAAACATGTTTGCCGAAGAGATGTATACAAAAGCTATAGGTCAGAACAGCGAATTCGCTGACCCTTACCTGAATAGAGCCAATTCACGTTTGAGCATGGAGGAGTACAGGGGGGCTCTCAATGATTATACGGTTTATCTCCGATTGAAGCCAACTGCAGAGCAGCGATTGGAGATTGAGAAAATGATAGAGCTTCTCAGGAATTTTTTAGATGAACAGGAACAGGCGGAAAAGGACAGGCTTGCTCAGGAAAAAGCTCTAATGAACCAGGTATTGAATTTGCTTCAGAATGCATCGGATAACGCTCAGAACCTCTCCACAGGCGCTGAAGGTATTGTGGAGGAGGAAGTCGAGGAAATTGATATTGAGGATTGAGGTGGGACATGGATAAAAAAATCCTTTTCATCATTCTTGCAATCGTACTCATTATTGTTCTTACGCTCGTGCTCCTACTGAGCCTGGGTATTTTCAAGGGGAAAGATACGACTGGTGAGGAAAGAGTGAATAAGCTGGGCCTGGCTCAGCTTTTTATGGAAAAGGGAGAATACGATAGAGCCCTCGATCTGTTGGAAGAACTCCTCCTGGAGAATTCGGATGATAAGGACGCTCTTGATTTAATGGATCGGATCCTGGAGAAAAAAAGAGAGGTAGAACGGGAGAAGCAGGAGGAGGAACAGCGCCTGAGGGAGGAAGAGCAGGCAAAAGAGAAGGAAGGTATTAAAGAGCTCGTTGAGAAAATTGAGGATAAACTGCCCGGCCCGGCGCCCGTAGTGGAAAAAACCGCGGCTGTAGATGCGAATAAAGAGGAACGGGAGAGAATAAAAAAGATAAACGAACTGATGGCAAAGGGCGCAAAGCAGGTTGCCGCAGAAGACTATGACGGCGCCAGAGAGACTTTCAATGAAGTTCTTCACCTCGATCCGGATTCCGGCGAGGCCTATGCCCGAATCGGTGAATCCTATTATCTGGAAGATCCCGACGATACAAAGAGTATTGATGAAGCAGTTTACAACTCAAATAAGGCTATCGAAAAGGATCCTGATTTATGGATTCCCCATAACACTCTGGGGCAGATCTATGAAGACAGAAAAAATTGGGAGAACGCCATCGATGAATACAAAGAGGCGGCTCGTTTAAAGCCGGATGACTACATGCTGCTGTACACATTGGGTAAAGTGCAGTACAACGGCAGGAAGTACTCCGACGCCCTTCTCTCATTCGAGAGCTCGATACATTTAAATTCGAACTTCTACGCTTCCCACTACCGGAGGGGAAAAACTCTTCTGGTTCTGGGAGAAAGAGAAAAGGCGTTGGTTGCCTTTAAGAGGTCGGTGACTATCAAGAAGGACAATGCCGCGGGATATTATGAGATAGGAGATATATATAGAGCGAAGGGTGATTATTCAGCTGCTGCAAGTAATTATGAGAAAGCGATAGCGTATGACCAGGGTAGAAAAACCTATTATCTACGCCTGGCGGATGTACTATACAACAGCGGGAGATACAGGGAAGCAGAAGGACCTTTCAAGATCGCTCTCAGCCTGGACCCGGCGAGTCCTGCTACAAACGCCAACCTGTCTCAGGCGATGGTTATGCAGGGTAAATTCACCCAGGCTCTCTCCTATGCCCAGAAATCGGTCGATCTCGATACAAATTCCGCTCTCTTCCGCTTTCAGCTGGGTTTTATTCACGAAACCCTGAACAACACGGATCAGGCCATAAAACAGTACTCCGAGGCAATCGTTCTCAAACCGGACTATGCGGAATCCATGATTAATCTGGGCGGTTTGTATGACAGTAAAGGTTTCTATGACGAGGCACAGTCATTACTGTCCAGAGCTTACCAGCTGCAGCCGGACAATTATCTCGTCAACAATAATCTCGGCAACGTCTATACTCATAAAGGTCTGTACGGGGAAAGCCTTACTTACCTCAAGAAGGCTATTACATTGAAACCTGACGCTACCGAACCCCGTTATAACCTGGGCCTGGCTTATCTGGAGACAGGTCAGGACTCGGAAGCCAAGAAGGTATTTTCCGAACTGATTAAAAGAGACTCCAGCTATTGGGACTCTTACTTCCAGCTGGCCAAACTTCTCATCAAAGAAGGGGACAACTCCACCGCGAAAAACTTTCTGGAGACTCTCCTTTCCAGCAAGCCTGATTATGAACATAAGGATGAGGTAAATAAGCTCCTCTCGAAGCTCTAGGTTCTACCCACAAGACGGTAGAGCTCTTCTCGAGTAATCTTGTGCCAGATAGGACGGCCGTGGGGGCAGCGGGCGTTTTCCAGCTCGAAGGTTTCCCGGATCAGCTCGTTTGCTGTTACCGGATCTACAGGATCTCCTTCCTTGATGGCGGCACGGCACGCTGCCAGCCTGTATATTTCATCTTCCAGTTGGTCCAAAGAGATGTCTGTCTTTTTTATCACTTCAATCAGCTCTCCCTCTTCAATAGACGAGAGCTCAGGGCAAAGGCCGACTATCTCGAAGCTGTGCATTCCCACTTTTTCCAGGTAAATACCAAATTTAGCCAGGTCTTTCTCCCGTTTGATTAGCTCATTCTCCTCCCTCTCGCTTACTTCGAATGAAATGGGAAATAGGAGCTCCTGGGCTTTTTTTTCAGGCAACCTCAGTCGATTGTAGAGGATTTTTTCATGCGCGGCATGCTGATCGACGATGTAGAAGCTTTCGGCGGTTTCCACGAGAAGGAAAAGGTTGAATATCTGTCCTAAAAATCGGAAATGTATGTTTTCTTTTTCGGTTTCAACGTATTCAGGCTTCTGGTTTTTCAAGGCAGGCATTGTCCACTCTTTGGAGGAATCACTGTAAACCTTCCAGGGTTTACCGCTTCTGCTTTCGGTGAAAGTGGAAAAAGGTTTTTGCGTGACTTCTGGAGGTGCTTCGGTTTGGATTGAAAGGTTGAAGGAAGATAGAAAACTCTTTGTCTTAAGCGCGAGATCGCGGCGTATCTGTGAAAGGATTTTAATACGAGCTTCTTTTTTTGCAGGATGCACGTTGAAATCGACCAGCTGCGGTAGAATTTCGAGGAAAATAAAAGCCATGGGGAAATTTCCGCCCGGTAAATAAGGTGAAAAGGCGTACTCCATGGCCTGAACGAGAGGGTAGGTGAAGATACGTCTCTTATTGATGAATACCTGAATGAGTTTCCTGTCCCTTCGTGACAGCTCGGGTCCTCCCAAAACGACACGGGCGGTAAAGCCTTCACCGTCAACCTCGATTTCGTGCAGTAGAGAAGGTTTTAACTGGGAAGAATACGCGGTAGATACCCGGTTCAGCAGATCTTGAGCCGGAAGAAAGATATTCAGGCTTCCATCGACAAAAAAACGGAAAGAGAGGTCAGGAAAAGGTAAGGTCTTATCCAGGAATATGGATTTGCACATGGTTGTTTCCGCAGAACGGCTCTTGAGAAATTCTCTCCTTGCCGGTACATGGGCAAAGAGCTCGGTAACTTCCGTATTGGTGCCGTCCTTTCCCTGGCATGGGTCGAGGGAAAGGAGCTTGCCATCCTGGACTGTCAAACGGTTGGCGTGATTTTCCTCACTGGGTTTGCTGACGATTTCGAGACGGGCACAGGTGCCGATGCTTGCCAGCGCTTCCCCTCTGAATCCGAGAGTCGTCGATCGATAGAGATCCTCTTCCTCTCTTATTTTCGATGTGCTGTGGGAAAGAAAGCAGAGACGCAGGTCCTCTTCGGACAAACCAAATCCATTGTCGATTACCCTGATTCGGGATAACCCGCCTCCTTCTATCATCAGGGTAATTTCACTGCACTCTGCATCCAGCGAGTTGTCGAGGAGTTCCCTTACAACAGAAAACGGCCGGTCAATAACTTCACCGGCCGCAATTTTTCTTGTAACCTCCTCCCGGAGAATTTGAATTCTCCGGAAGGCTCTATCATCATGCATATTTTCTGCGCGTTTTTAAAAGTGGAACGAGGTTTCGATACTCATCGTAGTGCCCACCTCGGGCTTGAAAGTTGTGGGATCGTGCCAGACGCTTCCGTCTTCGTTCCTCACAAGGGCTGTTGAAAGGAGCATGACCAGGTCGATATTCTTTGAAACTCCGTAGATTAGCCTGGTCTTAACCACGGTATTTGCATCGAAGAGGGAGAGTGCTATTCCGTCTTTGGTCACACCTCTTAAAAGCATCGGTGCGAAGTAATAGCGTTCATATTCAATCGAGACGCCTACATCAACAACAGGTATAACCCCTCGCTCGAGACTCGCTTTCATGAAAAGATAATCCTCTTCGCTCGGGCTGAAACCTGAATCGGAAATAATGAAAGGCCATTCATAACCTGCGCTGAAGGAGAACACCTTTGCCAGGGTGTAACCCGCTTCGCCGTAAATACCCATGTTTACGCTGTCATATGACGCATCGGACGGGTCGTTGCTGTAAGTTGCAGCATCTATCGCATAATCGAGCCGTTTTCGGTCGTACACGGCATTGAAGATGGCCGGTTTAAATGTACCTGTATAGTAGCGGTACTCCAGCCTCCAGTCGACAGGCCCCGCATTACCCAGTAAGACGGCTGCAGCGCCGATATTACGGAGGCTGAACCCTCCGGTCATGTTAACCAGGATATCCCAGTCAAAGCCTTGAGTTACGTTGCTGTATGCGCCGGTTCCGTTATTTCTGTAGTATGGTATGAGACCGGCCACATCGCCGAACAGGATGATGCTTAGTAAGTCCTTTTCAACAATCGGAAAATCCAGATCCAATCCTGTATTGATGAGAATGGGGTTCCCGATCGAGGTTTGTACACTCGAGCCTGCTGCCGAAGCGATATCAGCAATTCCGGTAATACCGAAAGCAAGGGGGAAACCCGGGGCAAATGGGCGTGTGTACAGCCGGGCGCCGAAAATTTCGGGCTCTGCCAGGTCGTTTACCACGGTTTCGAAGCCGAATTTGGTGAAATCCAAACCCAGATTAACGCCGACGCGGCGCACTGCCGGAAAGTCTGAGTCGTTGGCGTAGTTTCTCATGATGAGACCGTGCCCCACTGTGAAGTCGTTTACGTTACCCACTTTAAAGAAGAAGGGATCTCTCAGGTCTCCCCACTGGATATACTTGATCTTGAGTGCAAGGTCAGTAACAACATCGCCGGTAATTGCCCACCAGTCATCTCCTTGATCGAAACCAAAGGACCACTCATTGTTTCCGTTGGGTTTGTACCAGTCGTTCGGATCCATCATGTTGCCCTTGTATATAACGGGCAGATAGAGAGACATTTTCAGTTTGCCCAGTCTGAAGGTAGGCGCGGCAACAGCTTTGGCGTAGATCTCACCGTCCACTGTGATGGAACCGATTTCAAACCCGAGAACATCGGAGAGCATTTTATAGAGGAATCCTTCCGGTTCCTCTTCAACTTCCGGTTCAGGTTCCGGTTCTTTCTCGGTCTTCGGTTCGCTGACGGATGTGACCTTGGGAGCTTTAGGAACATCGCCAGGATCCAGCGATTTGAACTCGACCGCTTTCCTGACTTCATCGATCATTGATTGAGGAGCGGGCAGGGCCTTGAATTGATCTGCCAGTGCATTGGCATATTCACCGGCCTTGACCAGTATCTTGTTAGACGGATCTGTAAGAAGGCTGTACTCGACTACCCCGTCGAATACCAGAACCTCCTCAAGCATCTGACCGTCGATTCCCTGAATCACCTGCTGGTACCAATCGGTGCCCCGTACGCCGCAGGTGGCTGATTTTCCTTTGATTTCGTATCTCTCGTCTCCGGTAATTTTTCCAGCAATAGCCCTGATTTTGCCGAATCCAAGGGAGAAACGGTTGGATTCAGAGCCGCTCAGTCCCTGCAGGCCGTCACAGCGGAAATTGGTATTCTCAGCTATCTTGATGATTGTTCTGTTCGGCTCTATCTTCAGCTCTGCGGAATCACCGTTTCCTGTTACCACTGTCCAGCCAATCGGTACCTCTACGCCAAACTCAAGTTGATCCCCGTATAACTCGTCGGACTCGTCCGGGTTTACGATCTTGAAGTCACCGCTGGTATTCTCGAAAAATGAAAGAATTACTTTCTGGCTCTGGGCCGATAGTAAACCTGCTCCCAGAACAAGCAGTATTATCAACAATGCAAATTTATGTTTCATTGAGTACCTCCCTGACTAAAAGAGCTGAATCGATGTTTCCAGCCCCGATGTAACTTCTGGATCTGATGTCCAGTCGTTTTCAGTATAACGCAGCTGATAGAAAAATGATATCACCGCAGGACCTGTATGGTAGTTTATACGTGCTCGCATAAGGGCGCCTTCAGGTCCGATAAAGTCCTCGAAAGAGCGAATAAGACTCTTATCGTAGCTTGCATCGAAAGAAAAGCCCGGAATGAGTCCTTCTTCAACTATAAAAAGCCCGCGGAAATGAGGATAGTTCAAGTAGTTGTCCGGGTTACTGTCGATATTTTTAAAGGGTCCGTCCAGATTGACGGAGAAGATCAGAGCGTCGTCCAACAGGCTTGTTCCCAGGCTGGCGAACCAGCCGATAAAGCTCGGGCTGCCTACGGCGTCGCTGATAAGGGCATATTTATATGGCCGGCTGATGTCGTATACAGAATCGAAATATACGGGAACAAAGTTTTCTCCAAGGAACCTGAGTTGGGCGCCGTAGGTAATGACTTTTGCCAGGCGTCCTCCCATACCGAGCATGCCGCCGAATGAGCTGCCCTGCAAGGTGACCAGATCGCCGAAAGCGGCCAGTGAGATCACCTCTTTATCCAGGATCGGCTGCCTGAAGTCCGCTCCGACAGCGAACATCCTGGCCGCGTCGGTGTCTATACCAAGTGCCTGCCAGGTGGTTATGGTAGCTGCATCGGCATAACGGAAAGGTTTCAGGTCCGCTGCCACCGTTGTTCCTATTTGCAGGAATTGGAGGAGAGGGATCCCGGTTTTTATCAGAGGTCTGATGAAGAGCCTGGCCCCGATTACATCGAAAGCGGAGAGATCTCCAATAAAAGTCTCCATGCCGATAATTGGGAAATTAAACAATGCCCCGTCAAGATCGAAGCTAAGGCCGAAGATCCTCCGTTCCGGAAGGAAGAGGGTATTTGCGTAACTGCCCATGATAAAACCGTTGCCCAGTACTCCGTCGTCGATGGAGCCGAACTTGGCATATAGGGGATCTCCCTTGAATCCGTAGCGGACATATTTGAATTTGGAAAGGTATAATCCCAGATAGCTGCTGAAACCCGGTTCAACTGGTACCCAGTCCTCTCTCCGGATGTCAAGAACGCTGTTCTCAAACCGGTAATGGATGGTTATATCCAGGCCTATGCCGAACTTGCCTATTGCCAGATCCGGGGATAAGCCTACCTTCTGATAGGTTACATCGTCAAAGGCTTCCACGCCCAGGGTTAGGCTCAACATGAAATCCAGATTGCCGTCTTCTTCTTCCTCAGCAAGAAGAGGAAAGCTTGAAAATATCGCGATCAGAAGAATAGTCACGAATTTCAGCGTTATTGAATGTGACTTTGTCATTTCAGCCTCCTCGTTAATATATCTATAGTATAGTCCTAATTCGTTAAAACTTCCAGAAATTAGTCGAAAGATGGCGCCTTAATTGCCATTCAAAACTGTATTTTTCCTTCGATGCTGGCCATTAGGGCTAATCGATACCATCTTAGCGGTTCTGTTTCCTGCAGTGCGGTTTCAACGTCGAATCCCAGTGAAAGCCCTGCTCGAAGGTAACCGTGCCCGGGGAACCGAAGTCCTGTCATGTGCCCCGCTGTGACAGTTAAAGTGTGAACAGAATCTGATTCCCGGCTGTTCCGCAGCTTTACCGACAGGCTGTCGTCATGAGAAAAGTAAGCCTCCTTAGAAATTTCCGGGGCTATGAGAGGGAGGCGGATCCCGTTTTCAGGGTAACTGTACCAGATAAGGGAGAGTGCTGCATCGGTCAGAATGTCCCATTCATCTTCAACAGAGGCGCTGAAACGATTTTCCAGACTGAATACGTTGCCCCCTTCGCCTTCAAGGCCGAGATAGGTGTCCCAGCCGTACATTTGTTTCTCCGTTACGCCTTTTTCATTCACTCTCAGACTTACATTGAAGCGAGAGGATATTTCATCTAATTCGTAAAAATTAAAAAGCCGGTAGGCGCCGAATTTACCGAAAAGATTAATCGCATTGATACCGTAAGTCATCTCGTAAGCGGTAAAATACTGATAGCGGTCTCCTTCCTTTTCAAATGATTTCCCCACACTGACCTCCGCATTTGTGGGGAGAATGAGTCCCGACCAGTGGGATTGGATCCGGCGGGAAAAGTTGAAATTGACGTGAGGGTAGTATACGGCTTGATTGAAGTTCCGGGTTTGCTCCTCAAAAATTTCCTCCAGGATGGGGGAGAAGAGCTCCCATATCGGTATCTGGTTCACTATGTAAGGCTGAGTGGAAATGCGGTAAGCCATTGTCGCAGCATCATCCATAATGCCCCCGGGTTCAGTCTCTCTTCCTGATGCCTGCCAGCTGCGCCGGTAACCCGGTGTAATACCTATACCGGTGGTTCCTTTCAGCAGAACCGGGAAGTTGAGAGAGTAGATGAGCTCGTTGCTCTGTGAGCGGCTCAATGGGGAAATATCGTCACTGTCGTAGCTGCATTGGCCTTCAAGCTCGAACCCAAAAGGAGCTGGAGGGAGCAGGAACTTGATATCCAGACCGCCGTCTCTCTCCATGTCCGTCGATTCGTTCCACGGCGCCAGGTAGCGGTAGCCCAGGATCCAGGAAGCAAGATAACCGTTCTCCTGGTGCACATAACCGGTTGCCGCCTTGTCGAGGCTCAGGGCCATTTCGAAAGTGGGCCAGTGTTCCGGCTGCAGTTTCAGCGATCCCTCCCATGCCTGGTCGAGAATGCCTTCCCGGGAAAAGCCGGCTGAACTGAGATTCAACTGTCCTGTTCCCGCGAAATTCCAATGCAGGCTGTTGCTCCGGCTGAAATCCGGGCTTCCGGAACCGGTCTGAAGATCATAAGCGTCGCTAAACCGCCAGTTCTTCTCCTGCCCGGGGAGATTGACGCTGTGCCCGCCGGAGAGAGAGAAATCCGTGTCCCGTCCCCGGAGCAGGATGTTGAGATCAATTTCGGTGAAAAGCATGGTAAAGCCGATATCGGTTTGAGCGGATGTACCCCATACCGTTCCGGGTCTGCCGTATAGGGCGGAAAAACCGGGGCTTATGATGCTCACCGACTCCGTAAGGGTGAAGTCTGAGAGAACTGCTGTTTCGCCTATCACCAGCAGGGGACCGGGCAGGGAAAGGCTCGTTTCCGCTGCCAGTGCAGCTCCGAAAGCGCCCTGCGGATCCTTCAGATGCAGCTCATCCAGGTAAAGAGTGCCTCCTGCGGCGCCTGTCATGGATACC
>CBDUZM010000076.1:0-9894 GCA_965371685.1 uncultured Spirochaetaceae bacterium
ATCGGCTGTTTAGAATAGAGAAGACTACTGGAGAGTCATGCGAATGCCTCCTATTGCCAAATAAATATTTCAGACGGAGCGGCTTATGGCAAAAGGCTTCACTCTCGAGGTCAATCCCTGGGTTTATATTTCCCGGTATTCCGACCTATCTGAAGGTAAGGAAAAGTGGGTGGGGCAATATATTGTAAAACCCCATCTATCAACCGGAGAAGAAGAAAAGCTGGATCCGGACCGCAGGGAAGAGATCCTGAAAAAGAGGAACACGTTCGAGGAGCTGCCCCTCGTCAATTATACGACCCAGTATGGATTCGGGTGGCTGTATGACTGCCCGGAATAAAATACTATAAGGAGGGTTGCTATGTCTGAGCAGGATATATCTTCCGGGAGCTCGAATGTGCCCAGGCTCGAATCGATGAGCTTCGGCATGATTCTTGACAGAACAATCAACCTCTTTTTTAAGAATTTCGGTTTATTGGTCGGGATTATAGTTGTGCCGCAACTTCTGATCCGGCTCAGCGGCCTGTTATACACCAACCTGATCTCTCATAGTTTTAGCAGTGACAGTTTCTTTAGAATCTATTTGTACTTGCCGTTTATCATGCTGATCTACCTGCTGATTTTCAGTATCAGCAGCAGCGCCGTCACCGTAGCGATCAGCAGCAGGTACCTGGGTAAGGAAATAACCATCGTCCGTGCATATAAGATCGCGTTCCGGAGGCTGGGAGTCCTGCTGGGCGCCTGGGTCGTGGCGGTAATTTTCATCTTTCTGGGTTATTTTTTCTTCGTGATCCCCGGAATTATACTGATGATATTGTTCAGTCTTCTAACGCCTGTCGTAATGCTTGAAAACCTGACAGCCTCTCAGAGCCGGAAACGGGCCAGAGAGCTGATTAAGGGACACTGCTGGAAGGCCTTTTGGCTGCTCGTAATTTATTATGCGCTTTATTACGCTCTTTACTACGGCCTGTGCTTACTGGCCGGCTTGTTTTCCGGTTTTATAATGAATTTTCCTTACTCTACAATAGCGCAATTACTCAATGCAGTGCTGAGTATCGTGACGGCGCCGATTCCGGCGATTATAATTATTCTTGTCTATTACAATCAACGCATACGCAAAGAAGGTTTTGACCTGGCTCTATTGGCAGAGGCTCTGGTTGAGGAATGAGCGAAGGGAATATCAGAATACCAACACCGTATGAGATACAACAGGTTACAGAGAAAATTTTAAACCGCCGGGAATTTAATCGACTGAGAGCTGCTTCGGAAAATAATGAAGGCTGGTTGGAACGTTTTTTTGATTGGGCGGGCTCGCTGAAACTCTTCGAGTCAGGATCCGCCGCCGAGACCATCTTCAAGATCCTGCTCATCGCATTGTTTGTGTTTTTTGTTATTTATTTCATACGCCTCCTGCTGACCGGATCGCGCCTGTTCAGAAGCACACGAAAAAAAGACATCACTGCAGCCTCGTCCATTCGGGAAAAATCACGCTCCGGTGATGAAACGGGCGGATCGCTTCGCCATGCGGAACAGGCGTTGAACAGAGGGGACATACGTTCGGCGGTCAGAATCCTTTACCGCACCTTTATCCGAATACTTTCACAGAAAGGCTTCCTAAAACTGGAGCGCTGGAAAACGAACCTTGCCTATTTAAGGGAATGCCCGCAGGATATCGAACAGTACCCCTTGTTGCGGGAACTCACACTCGCTCATGACAACGTTGTTTATGCTCATTTCAAATACAACAGGGAAAAAATATCTCAGTTTGTTATTAGTGTCAGGCGTTATGGTGAACAGGGATGACCGGAGTAAAGAAGCAGAATCTTGTTGCAGCCGTCACGGCGATTCTTTTTTTCATGCTGCTTTTTCTCTTTTTCAAACCCCCGGAAACATTTCAATCATCAAAACTTGAAAAAACCTCGACGTTTTACACGGACGAAAGCGGGACCAAGGCCGTCTTTTTGGTGCTGAACAGCTTTCTTCCCTCTGTCGAACGCTGGACGAAACCTCTCGATTTTTTACCACCCCCGGAGGAGAAAAATCCAACCAGCCTTCTAATCATGGGACCCGGCCTTTCAATAGAAGCGGCTGAAGCGGATTCCCTGGACAGCTGGGTGGAACAGGGCGGGCAGTTAATCATAGCCGACCGGAAACCATGGACCTGCATACGAGGGGCGGATGAAGATGAGGAGGAAGTGAAATCAGGCGGCATTCCTTTCCGCCCGGATGATTACCATTCTCATCACGGGTTTACATTTACTGATGATGAGCACGCGCCGGGGGAATATGCCGATTCTACAGGCAGGCTTCTTCTTGAAGGAAGCGCTCTTCAACAGGGTGATTTCAATGTCCTGTTCAGCGGCAAGACCGGTATAAAGGGCGCCGAAAAGAAGATCGGACGGGGACGGATCATCGTTATTGCCGACAGCCTGGCCTGGTCCAATGAACGTTTGTCGAAGAGCGGGAACGCGGCATGGCTGGTTTCGACCATTCTCTCCTGGGGAAACGGCCGCCTGCTTATCGATGAGTTTCATCACGGTTTTCAAAAGACCCGGGGAATTTTCTCATTTTTACTCTCTTTCTTCGCCTCTTTCTGGGGTCTGGCCTTTCTTCAACTAACGGCAGCCGGACTTCTCTTACTCTATGCCCGCGCCAAACGATTCGGGAACATAATCGTATTGCTTCCGGAGAAAAGAGAGGATCCTCAAGAGAGAATAAAAGCATTGGGAGCTTTATTGGAAGCTGCCGGGGCAAAAAGCTTCGCGGTAAGAACAATTCATCAGCTTCTGCTCAAGCGCCTCTGGCAGTTCCGATACGGCTCAATCCGGGAAAAAGGGCATTCGAACATTGAAAAAAATCTTCTCAACCCTAAATTATTGAAGGGAGATATCTCCCGTTACCTTTCACTGGTTCAAAGAGCAGAAGGGGGCGGCGCCCTTACAAAAGAGGAATTCGTTCTCGCCGCACGCAAATCCGGGGAAATCGCAAAGGAGTATCGCTATGCAGGAAAGAGATTTAAATGAGGCTCTATCAGTCACCGCCGCTATAAAAGAAGAAATAGGCAAGGTTATCATCGGTCAGGAGCGGGTGGTGGAGGAGCTTCTTACGGCATTTATCGCCGGTGGGCATATCCTGCTTGAAGGCGTTCCGGGCCTTGCAAAGACTCTGATCGTGCGCTGTCTTGCGTCTGTGCTGGATCTTTCATACTCGAGGATCCAATTTACTCCCGACCTCATGCCTGCGGATATTACGGGTGTGAATGTTTTCGACAGCGGCAAGATGGAATTTAATTTCCGCCGCGGCCCGATTTTTACGGATATCCTTCTGGGAGATGAAATCAATCGGGCGCCTGCGAAAACCCAATCTGCTCTTCTGGAAGCAATGCAGGAGAAGCAGGTCACGATTGACGGAAAAAATTACCCGCTTTCGGAATTGTTTATGGTTGTCGCTACCCAGAACCCTATAGAATACGAAGGAACCTACCCACTTCCCGAAGCACAATTGGATCGTTTTATTATGAAAATCCTTGTCGATTACCCTGATAGAGATACGGAGCTGCGTATGCTCGCTGCGATGAACAAGATCGGGGAGAAAGCCTATGCACCTTACCATTTGATCGAAAAGAAGGTAAGCGGGAAGCAGATACGCACCTTACGCCGGCAGGTCCATGAGGTCGAGACAGATCAGAGTATATTGGAATATATAATCGAAATCGTACAGCAATCACGCTCCCTTCCCAGTTTGAGCCTTGGAGCGAGTCCGCGAGCCGCAGTGATGATGCTGCACTCCGCCAAGGCATTGGCAATACTGCGGGGCAACGGCTATGTTCGTCCTGACGAGGTCCAGGCGGTGGCTTCTCCTACACTCAGGCACCGCCTGTCCCTGACGCCGGAGGCCCAGATCGAAGGACTGACCTCAAACGATTGTATCGCCAATCTTTTAAAGCAGGTAGCGGTGCCCAGATAAGTATGCTGCCCACCAATCGGTTAATAGTGCTTTTAGCCGCCGCTTCCCCACTGTGGTTCCTGGCCGCTGTTCTGCCGGGCGCCTGGGTGGTTCCGCTTGTCTATCTGCTGGTTCTCCTGTCTCTAAGCTTTTGGAGATACAGTCATATACCCGGATCCGGGCATTTTTCTATCAAACGTACACTTCCCTCACGTTTTTCCCTGGGTTCCGAGCAGAGTATCGTTCTGTCAATTACAAATCACTCAGGTAAAAAGATCCTCATGGAGGTGCGGGATGATCTGCCCGGATCCCTCAAGCTTTTATCGCGATTCGAGCCCTTTCTATTGAATCCCGGCAGTACTGTGGAAGTCGGCTGCCGGGTTAAACCGGTTAAAAGGGGGTATTTACACCTCCGCCATGTGCACTGCCGTGTTCAACAACAGGGGTTTGAGCTCGTACGGCGTCAGTTCTTAGTGGAAGTCGAGTCGCAGGGAAAGGTGTATCCACGTTTTCTGGGTGTGGATAAATACGACCTTCTGGCTTCCATTGACCGGCGGGAAGAAGGTCTCAAAACCTCAAGGTTGGGGCAAGGCTCGGATTTCGAGAGTCTGCGTCCTTATCTCCCCGGAGAGGACCTTCGCAGCATCGACTGGAAAATATCGGCGAAGCGGGACGCCTTAATCAGCCGCAACCTTCAGGTGGAAAAGGGACGGCAGCTTACAATCCTGATTGATGCAGGACGTTTCATGCTGGATCGAATAGGAGACCGTTCCCGTTTCGAGCACGCCCTGGACGCGGCCGTAATGCTCAGTTATGTCGCCCGGAAAAGGGGTGACACCGTATCGGTGGCCTGTTTTTCCAATCGGATCGAATCGTTTCTGCCTCCGGTTAAAGGACAGCTCATTATGCCGCGGGTCCTGGAAACCCTGTTCGACGTTTATCCGCGAAACATTGAGTCGGATTACTGGCATGTTTTCGCCCGTGTGCTTTCCCGCTTAAAAAAACGAAGCCTTATCGTCCTGATAAGCGAAGTCCTGGACAGGGCCGGAAGTGCCGGTTTGGTAAATAATCTGGTTCACTCGGTCCGCAAACACCTCGTCCTTTGTGTAGTGCTGGCGGAAGAAAAAGTATATACTGCTGCAGACCAGGCGCCTTCAAATTTACGTCAAAGCTATCTGAAAGCCGCCGCCGGCCATGTAATCCTGGAGCGGTGCATGGCTTTAGACGATATGCGTTCAAAAGGTATTATGGTGCTGGAAACCTCACCGGAACATTTCAGCATACAACTCGTTAGTAAATACCTGGAAATCAGAAAGACGGACCTGCTGTAAATGGAAGAGCGGATAAAGATTGCCACACCGGAAAACGTAGAACTCGATTTCGAACCGGCGGGTATCGGTTCGCGTTTTATGGCTCTCCTCCTCGATACGATTATCATCTTTCTCGCAATAGCTCTTATTTCAATACTGTTCTTTGTACTCACTTCCTCCTCTTTGGCGGGCGCCGTCGATTCCCTGGAAGCCTGGGAGACAGCCCTCTATATTTTTTTACTGTTCCTCCTTCGCTGGGGATACTTCATATTTTTTGAAACCTTCCTGAGAGGACAGACCCCCGGAAAGAAACTGCTGGGCATCAGGGTGGTGCGGGACAACGGTCTGCCGCTCAGCCTTCGCCATACTCTGATCCGGAACCTGCTGCGGATAGCGGATATGCTGCCGCCGCCGGCTTATATTTTAGGCGGTATGAGTGCTGTCATCAGCAAAAAAGGACAGCGTCTCGGCGATATGGCGGCGGGAACTCTGGTGGTACGGGAACGATTCGGACTGGCTAAAGAGAAAGGCGAGAGTATTGAGTACGGCGCTAATTGGGTTTCGAAGCTGGAGCGGGGACAATCGAAGTTCGTGCTGGTTTTACCTGAAGGTAAGATCAACATACGGCAAATTGCCTTGATCGAGGAGTACCTTAGAAGAAGTTCCGGGTTGAAAGAAGAGCAGCGGGATAAACTGGCCTGGCGGATTACGCAGCCTCTCCTGGAGTTGTTTGGCAGGCAAGCTGATGAGCTTGTAAATGCGGCGGATCGTCTCAACGCTTGCGAAAAACTCCTGAAAGAAGTGATGATTTTGGCCAGGCAAGCCTCTGAGAGCGGCGCCGGTGACTACGAGAGACTCGATCAGGATACGCAGAAGAAAGCGAACACCTGGAGCACTTTTACCGAAAGGATAGAAAGATTGCTTCGTACGGGAAAAAGAGGATTGAAGAGGCTGTCATCCGCGGACATGAAGAGTCTTCTGGTTGATTACCGCCGTATAACGACCGATCTGGCCAGAGCCCGATCCATGGGTGCCGATCAAGGAACCCTGACAAAGCTGAATCGAATGGCTGTCGGAGGCCACAATGTCCTGTATGGTTATATGAAGACCGGTCCGGGATTTCAGAAACGCGCCTGGTTCAGTTTGTTTGCCCGGGAAGTCCGCAGCAGTATCCGGGCAGTTCTCCTGTCGGCTTTTCTATTTTTCTGCGCCGCTGTTGTCAGCTACCTCGCCGTACGCTGGAATCCGGAGCTGGCCTATGAACTTGTAGGGCCCGATTTCTATGAGTTTGAGCCGGCAAGCGAGGAAAAGATGCATGATATTCCCGAGCTTGTCCGGCCTGTAGCTGCCTCTTCTATTTTGACTAATAACCTGCAGGTTACCATTCTGGCCTTTGCATTAGGGCTTACCGCCGGTTTGGGGACGGTGTATCTGCTTCTATATAACGGAATTCATCTGGGTTCGGTAATCGGTTGGATGAGCTGGTCCGGAAACAGCCGTGCCCTCTGGGGGTGGGTTATGCCCCACGGCGCCACCGAGATTACAGCGATTATCATCGCCGGGGCGGCCGGTTTTCTCCTGGCCGGGGCTATACTGGCGCCGGGCCGGATGAAGCGTTCGGCGGCTTTAAAAATGATGGCCCAAAGAGCCCTTGTTCTTGAACTCGGCTGTATGGCCATGCTTGTGGTGGCCGGCCTGATAGAGGGTTTTGTCTCTCCCAGCGGAATAGGTTATGAGTTGCGGATCCTTATCCTGGCGCTTAGTGTACTGCTCTGGTTTTTGTACTTCTACGCTGCTGGTAAAAAGAAGCCGGTATGAAGGATACACGATTTGCGAAACATGAGGAGTGCACGGCGGTCAGGTCCAAACAGCGATTCTGCAAACTTCGTCCCCTTTGAAAAGCGATTCCAACACCTCGACTTTTACAGGTTTTTGCAATATATATTCCATGTGTGCATTGTTCAGATTTTTGTATGCTCTGATTTCTTCTAAGAATTGCTGCTGCAGCAGCCCGTGCACTAATACCGTGTTTTTTGTTTCAGAATATTTTTTTTCGCAGGTTTTCCAATTTGGCTGTCGGATACCGGCAGGCACACGCTGTGAAAATATCGTGCCGCTGCTCATTGCCGATCAACGGATCCAGCCTTTCCATGGCCTCTACCGTCCATCGGACAACCTCCATACGATCAGAGTCCATCCGACAGCTTTTCACACCCGCGCATCACTTCATTTCGCTTCGCTTCGACGATATTTATTTCCAGGCCCTGTACAAATTTCGCCTGCCATTGCCCTTCAAAATCAAAATCGCCGCTCATAGTATAAACACTGTGGTTTTTTCGATTAATTTTTTCCGGATTTCCTGTATTCCTCGGGAAGCCATTTTTTAATTAGATCGATCATTTCCTTATCGGAAATGGCGGTAGTTCGTCCTTCTTCCTTATACTGGTTGTCCACCCAGCGCATAATCTCAATCATCTTTGTTTTTCTTATCTTTTCTTTTCCCTGAAGACCGAGAAAATTGTTTATCCAGAGATAGATTCCATCGGTGCCGGATTTGTCGGTCAGCACAACCGTGGGCTTTCTGTTGAGAAGCTTTCCCGTATCGAATATGTTGTAGATTCTTTCGTCCTGTGACAGACCTCCTGCATGGACCCCTGCCCTGGTTTTAATGAAGTCTTCACCGATAAAAGGCGCACGTTCCGGTATGGCGACACCAATGGACCGGTAGTACTCCGCTATCTCGGTGATTACCGTTGTATCGATCCCGCACAGATCCTGCTTTAACCCTATATAATCGATAATAGCTCCTTCGAGGGGAGGATTGCCTGTTCGTTCACCAATCCCCAGCAGGGTACAGTTCAAAGCGTTGCAGCCGTAGATCCATGCTGTTACACCGTTGGTCAGTACTTTATGGAAGTCGTTGTGACCGTGCCACTCGAGCCGCTCGGAAGGGACACCGGCTGTGTGGATCATCGAGAGCACTATCTTGGGAACACTCCGGGGAATGGAAACGCCCGGATATGGTATACCAAAACCCATGGTGTCACAAAGCCTGATTTTCACCTTAAGATGCTCGTCTACCTCTTCCGAAATCCTCATCAGCTTCTGTACAAAGGGGAGCACGAATCCTTCGAAGTCGGCTCGTGTAACATCTTCGAGGTGACAGCGCAGGCGTATTCCCTTTGCCAGACATTCCATAACCAGACCGATATATTTTTCGAAAACCTTTTTCCGATCCAGCTTCATTTTATAAAAGATGTGATAATCGGAACAGGAAGTCAGCATTCCCGTTTCCTTGAGCCCCATCTTTTCAACAAGAAAGAAATCCTGTTTTTCCGCGCGGATCCATCCGGTAATTTCAGGGAACCGGTGGCCTTTTTCGCGGCATTTATCCACTGCTTCGCGGTCCCTGGGACTGTAGATAAAAAATTCGGTCTGTCTGATTATGCCGTTCGGGCCGCTCAGTTTTGCCAGTAAATCATACAACCGTACGGTTTGCTCCGTTGTATACGGCGGCCTTGCCTGCTGGCCGTCTCGAAAAGTAGTATCGGTTATATGAATGTCCCTGCTTTTCACATTCCGGGGATCGATACAGACAGCCCGGCCATTCAATTGCTCATGGATCGGCTCGCTGAAAACAATATGGGGCGGGGAGATATGCGGGAAACGATCTGCGAGCAGATTCGGTTCCTGTACGTGGCTCAGCTCCTTTTTTATCATAGTCTCTCCTTTAAACAGGTATATTCCTAATTAATACGGTTTTTGTCAAGAACAGAAAAGATGATGTTTCTATGACTGTTTCCGGCGTCCGGGCCGGATTACGCTTCAGAAGCCTGATACACCGGTCTCTTTCGGGATCCTTTTATAAATTTGCAAAATGTAATTCTGTTGAGGATACTGAATCTGCCGTGCGTTTAGTTCAGCCCTGCTGCGCGATTCACCTTTTACCAGCGTCTCCGGGTCTCGGGCTAATACATCAAAATATTCCGACGATTGTATAAAATTCACCAGTGCTTGTGTTTCCTTCTCGGGATCGAGCGGGGTGCGTGCGAGGTGGGCCAGTGTGACCCCCAAATTATTGTGGGTCTTCATGAGAAGCTCGATCAGCTCTCTATGTTCAGGGAACTCTTCAGGCCGTATGATGGGAATCCGGTCCTTCTTTTCCTCGAGGAAATCGAGAAGCCGGCTGTAGTATCCTTGAGCGGAAAAGTAATTTTCCTGCTGGAAGAAGGTATTGGCTAAAGCGAAAAGGTAATTTTGATTGCCGTTATATGTTGATCTTACTCCGTATAGTTCCTCCAGGGCATTGCTGTAGTTTTCAGCTGTATATTGAATGTAACCAATTTTAAAATGGAGCTCCGGCTCGTTATACCCGTTTTCGAGGGCTTTTTCATACATATCCCCGGCCATATATAGATCCGGCTGCAGATAATTATAATAGATATCACCCCGGTTGTAGTAAACCTTGCCAAATTCAGCTGTTTTTGGAAGGATACCGATTTCCTGCCCTTCCTCAATTTGTTTGATAGCATCAATGAAAGAAGCCTCAGCCTTTACCGGCTGTTCCCGGGCAGCGTATATCTCACCGATACGGTTGTTGGTCTGAATCAGAATTTTGAGTCTTTCAACTGTCAAGGGATAA
>CBDUZM010000077.1:0-9861 GCA_965371685.1 uncultured Spirochaetaceae bacterium
GCCGGTTATCGGCCCGCGGACAATGGAGCAGCTGACCGACAGCCTTCGGGCATTTAAGATCCGTCTGGACAATGAGGCGCTTGCAAAGCTGAATGATATCTGGCCCGGGCCCGGAGGGCAGGCACCGGAAGCCTATTCATGGTGAGGCGCATCGTTTATCTTATCATCGATCAGCTCGCCGGGCACTGGGAAGAAAGCGTGAAGATAGAGGGAACCGATCTTCCTCCGGCCAATATCAAGGGCTATCATGAGCTGGGATTGATCCCCAATTTCTCCTACCTCATAGACAACGGTCTGTGGGTGAAGAGGCCGTGGAACAGGGAGGAGTGCCAGACGCCGTGCGGAATGAGGTATCTTGCTGCAGGTTCCTACTTTGATAAGGACGCCTGTTACGACGGCAGCTACCAGAAGCAGTGGTATATAGAGTGCGAAAAAGAGATGGGTTTTCTCGAGTTTGCCAAAAGGCACTACGGTAAAAAGATGACGGTGGGTGTTTTCAGCTGTTCTCCCTGGCTGAGCAGAGGCTATTATTATGTCCCCGAGTTTATGCACGGGCTGGTCTCAGGCTACGCCGACGAGGCAATGCTCAGGGAGCTCGTGCTCCCCTGGATGAACAGGCTGGACAATCCGGAAATACCCCTGACGTGGAATCTTGTGCAGATTTATTTCCCCGTAATGGACGGTGTCGGGCACTCGGGTGTGCCCTCTTACGGTAAACCTGATTCAAACCCCAGGTCTTCGAAACATTCATACCTCCTCTTTCTCGACAATCTGGTCGGGGAATTAACAGCGTATTTGAAAGAAGGAAATCTCTGGGATGAGACCTGTTTTATAATATCTGCGGATCACGGCTATCATCTCGGCTGCTCGGTTGCCGCCGATGCAGGGATCGGGACAAACAACCGGTGCCACGGACACGGAAAGCCTTACGACTGCGAGGTCTGGGACTTTGAAAACAACAGATCCACGGGCATCTACTCCGGAGGTCCCAGGAGGATCACATTCATCCTGTCCGGAGGGGGTCTCGATAAGCAGTACAGGGAAAAGACCATCGAAGAGGCGGAGATTATCGATGTAATCCCCACTATCGCAGAGCTTCTCAATGTGCCGTACAAGTGCCGGGGGAAGAGCATTCTCTTGTAAAGGAAAGAAAAACCATGAAAGCTTCGATTTGGACATGGATAGCATCATTTGGACAATTGGAATCGGAAATTCTGATAGAAAGACTGGCAAGAACCGGCTGGAAATACCTCGAGTTCTCCATGAATGAGCGTAGTTATATCGAGGAACGTCCAAAGCCGGAAAAGCGATTTGAAGCTTTAAGACAGCTCTGTGCAGATCTTGGAGTCTGTATTCCTCAACTACACGGACCTCAGCCTGGTTTGCCTGAGTTCAACCCGGCCGTGTCTAAAGGCGCCGAATACAGAGATGCTGTAAAGCGGACCCTGCGTCATGCGAAGATCCTCGGTGTGGAATGGGTCGTACTCCATCCGGGAGGGGCATACTGGTCTGAAGACACTAAAGGCAGAGAAAAAATGCGCAGAGGCAATTTGGAATTTTTTTCCGGGATAGCCGAGTATGCAGAGAGCATTGAGGTGGGTATCGCCATAGAAAATTTAACTCTTTACAGAAAAGCAAAGGACTATCTATGTTTCGGTTCATCGGTCGAGGACCTTATCTGGCTGACAGAGCAAATTAATTCAGAACGTGTGGGAATATGTCTAGATACAGGTCATGCAAACGGCGAGGACATGGATCAGGCGAAGGCCATAAGGGCAATGGGAAAGTACCTGAAAACCACCCACATAAACGACAACGATTCCCTCTCTGATCAGCACCGGCTCCCCTTCGACGGCACGGTTAATTGGAAAGAGATAATGAAGGCTCTCCGTGACATCGGGTATAAAGGATTATTCAACCTTGAAGTCGGAGGGGCGACGTACTGTCTGCAGAACAGCAATATGCCCCTGGAAATGAAGGAGGCGAAGCTGCGCTATATATTGGAGCTGACGAAAAACCTGATAAGAAAAGATGTTTCACACTGGAGCTGATTAAGATATAAATGAAACGATTGGTTTACCTTATTATAGATCAGCTGGCCGGACACTGGGAAGAGAGCGTTCGAATAGAAGGAACAGACCTTCCTCCCACTAATGTGAAAGGGTACCACGAGAGGAATCTTATCCCCAATTTTTCCCACCTTATAGACAGCGGATTATGGGTTAAGAGACCGTGGAACAGGGGTGAATGTCACGCGGCATGCGCAATGAAATACCTTGCAACCGGCTCTTACTCAAAGAGAGAGTCCTGCTACGATTATAACTTCAAGAAACCCTGGTATATCGAATGCGAGAAGGAAATGGGTTTCTTCGAGTTTGCAAAACGATACCTCGGGGACAAGATTACAGCAGGCGTCTTCAGCTGCTCTCCCTGGCTGAGCAGGGGTTACTTCTATATTCCTGAGTTTGTGCACAGCCTGCGTCCCGGGTATAGGGATGAAACAATGCTCAGGCAGTTTGTTTTTCCCTGGATGGAAACACTATCAAAACAGGATATTCTACTGATGTGGAATCTCGTATATATATATTTCCCGACCATGAGCGGTGTTGCACACTGCCCATCATACAAAGTGGGACCTTCCGATTCCCGTTCTTCCACACATAAATATCTCGTCTTCCTGGATGGATTGATGGGTGAGATGATAAATCTCCTGAAGGCCAGCGGTCTGTGGGAGGAAGTGTATATTGTTATCGCCTCTGATCACGGCTATCACCTGGGCTGCTCCGTCGCCGCCGGTATGGGTGTAAAAACAAACAACTGGAGCTGCGGTCACTCTTCTCCATGGGACTGTGAGCTGTGGGATTTTCAGAGCTCTAAATCGACCGGCGGTTATTCGGGCGGACCCAGAAGAACTACATTCATACTGTCCGGCGGAGATTATCGATGTGATACCCACTATCGCCGAGCTCTTTGACGTGCCCTATGAGTGCCAGGGAAAGAGTATTCTATGGTAAGTAAAGGAGGCTTGATGCCTTACACCTTCGATTGCCATGTTCATACAAGCCGGTCTTTCTGCGGTGAAAACGATGTAACCGTTGAAGCTCTGGTCTCTTTAATGGCCGGGAGGGGGCTCGAACGCTTTTCCGTAACCGATCACAGCTCGCATTTTTACTTCGACAATACCGCTTCTGCATGGAATCCCGACATCGTTCTCGACCCGGCACAGATAACAAAACACGAAGAGAAGGCGTACAGAGCTATTCAGGATCACCTTGTCATGATTCGCAGTTTTGCAGAAAAGGGCGTATTGACGGGACTGGAAATCGATATCACCTTCCAGGGCGATCTGGTCATCCCCTACGGGATCATGGATAATCTGGACGTAGCTATCGGTTCAGCGCACTGGCTGCCGGGATTAAGCCCTGAGAATGCGCCTCCATTGAAACAGCTTGTTAGAGATTTTCTTGATCTGAATTCTCTGCTCCTGGAACAGGACATCGATGTATTGGCCCACCCCACGAGAGTCTTTAAGAAAAACGGCCTGCATGTGCCGCCGGAAGTTGTGGATCCGCTGATCGATCTCGCGATAGCCAACAATGTCGCTCTGGAGATCAACTCCCATTCCGAGGATCCTGATGAGTTCTTTGTGAAGCGATGTCTTGAGAAAGGCGCGACCCTGGCATTGGGGACAGACAGCCATTCCTTGAAGGAGTTCGGGGACTTCTCTTATCATAGAGCTATGTTGAGTAAATGCGGTATTGGCGAAGATGATCAGAAAAACTTTCTGTTTGAACCGGGATCGCAGGTGCGGTTTTCGAAAGACATCGTTTAACTACAGGTGAAGCCAAGCACAGGCAGACAGCCGAAAGGATCGCCGATTACTTTGTAAGGAATCAAGCTTGACTAATTGGACTAAACTAGTTAAACTAATTAAGAATTACTGTTTCAAGGAGGACGGTTATGGAAAAACTGAATATTCATGAAGCAAAGACCAGGCTCTCCGCAGTGTTGGCCCGGGTAGAAAAAGGCAAGTCATTCCTTATCTGCAGAAACGGCCGGCCGATAGCCGATCTGCTCCCCCATAAGCATCGCACACGAACCCAACCGCATCCCCTTATGAGTAAAATCAATATTAAATATGATCCTACTGAAGATCTAACCGAAGAGGAATGGGAAGAAACAGATTAATGATTCTCGATACATGCGCTTTATTATGGCTTTCGCACCAACAGGAAAAATTGAGTTCCGCCACATTAAAGCAGATAGAGGACGCTCCGGCAATCTATGTGTCTGCCATCACCGGTTTCGAAATCGCCCTGAAATGGAAAGCTGGAAAACTTGAGCTTCCGGCGTCACCAAAATCCTGGATGGAGACTATCCTTGCTCATCACGATATTTATGTGATTGAATTGGACCTGAACATCTGCATTAAAGCTGCTGAATTGCCTCCCATACATAACGACCCAATCGATCGATTTATCATAGCTACAGCGTTATTGCATAATTTTCCTGTTATCACTTTAGATGAACGTTTTAAGCAATACGGAATTAAAGTACTGGAATAAATTATGAATTCTACGCGACCGAAAATACATCGGAATGAGTTTCTTGAACGTATCTCACGTATCCGGGAGTCGCTTGCGGAACACAACCTGGACGGCATGATGATTTATGGGGATGAATACCGCAAAGAGAGCCTGCGGTATGTCTCCAATTTCTGGCCGATTTTTGAGCGGGCTGCCTGTTTTATCCCCCGGGACGGAGAACCTATTCTCGCCGGCGCTCCCGAAGGGGAGAACTATGTTCGGGAGATGTGTATCTGGGAGGATGTCCGCAATATAAAGGAATTCGCCTGTGTTACCGTACCCGAAGAGATCGATTACCCCCTGGCTGAGTTCTCATCCCTGAATGATATTCTCAACGAAACACTTGGCGGTGGGAGGAGACTCGGGCTTGTCGGTTTCCATGATATCCCCTCCCCTATTCTGGAACGTATCAGGGGCGCCGTTGATGACCTGGAAATCATAGAAAGTGACAGCATCCTCCAGGACCTGCGTCTTATCAAAACGGAAGTCGAGATCGATTGCCTGCGTGAAGCGGGCCGCCTTGCCTGTATAGGCTACGAAAAACTATTGGCCGCAGCCGTTCCGGGGAATACGGAACTCGAAGCTGCCGGTGCAGCGGAAGGCGCCTCACGAATAGCCGGCGCCGAGGATATCGTCTTCATGGTTTTCGGCAGCGGCGCCCGCACCTCCACGATTATAGGAAGAGCAACCGGAAAAATCATCGAAGACGGCGACATGATTATGGCTGCCATGGCCGTTCAATATGAGGGGTATGTAAGCACGGTGGAGTTTCCCTTTGTGGCGGGTAATGCAACGGGCGAGCAGGAACGGTTTCTCAATGCGCTGTTCGAAGCTGCCAATGTGCAGCTAACATATCTCAAGGACGGCGTAATTTCGGGGGAAATGGTGCGGGCGGTTAAAGCGATATTTAAAAAGCATAAACTGGAGCAATACGATGTATATCCCCCAATGCACGGCATCGGGCTGGCAGAAGCGGAGTCCCCCTATCCCGATGAGCACTCCGATTATCCCCTGCGTACGGGCATGTGCGTAAACTCCGATATCAGTTTGTTCGGTCATCCGGCGGGATCCAACCGTATCGAGGAGGGATTTGTCATTTCTCCACGTGGCCCGGAATCCCTGACACCGCTCGTTCGCCGGCTCTGTAAGAAGGGAACAATTTAAGGGGGCGTTACAACATAAACCGGCGCGATCGTTTTCTCGAAACCATGACATTCGGCACTCCTGACCGGCCTGCTTCGGCGGATTATTTTGCCTACGACTCAACGCGGAAGCGCTGGGAAAATGAAGGCCTGCCCGAAGGAGTGGATTTAGACGAATACTTTGACATGGACTTTACCCCATTCAAATGGAAGATTCCCCACCCGGAAATTTTTACGGTCGTTCCGGATTTCGGAACCACGATCCTGGAAGAAGACAGCAAGTATCAGGTCATCCGGCGGCCTGAGGGTGAAGTCGTTAGAATATTCAAAAACATACCGCCGCCGTCTATGCCGCACTGGATCCGGTATCCTTTGCAGTCAAGGGATGATTGGAACGACTATAAGAGAAAGTTGGATCCCGACACTCCGGAACGTCTGCCGCAGAATTTCACCAGGCTTGCAGAAACATACAGCCGGCGCGATTATCCTCTTGGTATGTGGCTGGGCGGCACTTACGGATATATGCGCAACTGGTGGGGTGTGGAGATAATATCCGTAATGTTCTACGACGATCCTGCCCTCATCGAAGAAATGATCGAATGTCTGACACATCTTGCACTGGGGCTTCTCAAACGCGTTTTAGCAGCAGGGGTGCAGCTGGATTGGGTTATGTTCTGGGAGGACATGGCCTATAAAACGGGACCTTTGATTTCCCCTGAAATGTTCAAGAGGTACTGCGTTCCCTTCTATAAAAAGGTAATGGAGAAGGTCCACGATGCCGGTATACCGGTCGTGATGGTTGACTCAGACGGAGATATTCGGGAAATCATACCGTTGTGGCTGGACGTCGGAGTTTACATCATGCACCCCATGGAAGTAGCTGCCGGTATGGATGTAGTGGAAATGCGGAAGCAGTACGGAAAAAGCATTGGTTTTTTCGGCGGCATTGACAAGCGTGCACTGGCGGGCACACGAGAACAGATCAAGACCGAAGTGGCGCCCAAATTGGAGTATTACTTCGGCGATGGAGGTTTTATCCCTGCCTGCGATCACGCCATTCCACCCGATGTATCTTTTGACAATTACCTTTACTACAGGGAGCTTGTGAGAGAGGTCTCGAATGGAATTTATTCGTAGAGGCGGAATGTTCCTATGACAGATCAGGTGATGACCGTTTGTGGGCCTGTAAGCGCGGAATCTTTGGGCATTACCCTTGCCCATGAGCACCTTTTTATCGATCTGAGAAATCAGTTTACTGAATTCGACGATCCTGAAAAAAGACGCATAAGCCATGAAAAGCTGAACATGGGCAACCTTGGAGTGGTTCGCCGCAATCCCTATGCGATAAAGGATAACCTTCTCCTCGATGATCCGGAAACAGCCTTAGAAGAGGTGAATGCTTTTGCGGAACTCGGAGGGAAGACTATCGTGGACTGCACTTCCATCGGTATCAACCGTGATCCGCGGAAGCTGTACGAGCTGGCCGGGAGCACAGGATTACACATTATCGCCGGATGCGGATATTATACGTACGACACCCATCCGGTCGAAATGGAGCGGTGGTCTCCGGAAAAAATTACCGATGACATCATCTCTGACCTCACGGGGGGTATGGATGGAACGGACATTAGAGCCGGTGTTATCGGCGAAATCGGCACAAGCAACCCTGTTCAACCAAACGAAAAGAAAATCCTGCTGGCCTCCGCCCTGGCTTTCAGGCAGGTTCCAGCAGCGATCTATGTCCATATCTATCCCTGGGGGCAGGGAGGTTTGGAAGCAGCGGATCTATTGATCGAGCAGCAGGTAAATCCTGCTAAAATCGTTATCTGCCACAGCGACGTGGCAATCGATCTCGAGTATATAAAAGCACTGCTTAAAAGAGGGGTTTTTGTAGAATTCGATAATTTCGGCAAGGAATTCACCCTTGAGCGGGATGACCGCGGTTTTGCAGGCGGCGTGTTTGCCCGGGACATCGACCGGGTTCGGGCGATAAAAGAAATCCTCGATTGGGGGTATGAAGAACAACTCCTGGTGACCAACGACATCTGCTTGAAATGCATGCTCCATTACTACGGGGGTTGGGGATATGATCATATTCTTCGGAACATAGTGCCCATGATGCTCGATGAAGGCATTCCCGGAGAAACCATTGATACCTTTCTACGCGGTAATCCGAAACGTCTGCTTGTCAGCTCTCAAAAATTACCACATCAGTAAAATTAAAATAGTATGAAGAACTAAAATCCGCTTAAACGGTTCTCCAACAGAACCGTCTAATGCTATAATGGTTCTGAAAGAGAACCATACTATGAATATATCGGAGATAATAGAACGACTCAGTATCATCCGAACCAGACTAATAAGCCATCTCCCCAATGAAATGAGGCCATGTTTTCAAAATCGGTAAAGATTTTTTTTGTATTTCTCCTGCTCCCGGCAGCCTGCGGAAAACAGTTCGAGGATCTATCCTATACAAATCCCGACTGGCGGGCGTCAATGAGGACGCCGATCTCCTTTCCCCTCGATAAAAAAATCACCCTCATTGTCGGCCTTAGTTCCGGGACGCCCCTCCCGGATAATATGAGCATACAGTGGCTGGAAGAACGCACAAACATACATCTGGAATTTATTACCCTGCCTCGAGGTCCCGGCGATATTGAGTTCGGCACGATGATCAGGGAAGGCAGGCTGCCGGACATCATTCCTGAGGGCAGGCTCTCATTAAATGACAAGGACCTCAGGAAGCTGTTTGTGGATGTGCAGGAATTTCCTTCATTAACGCCTAATTTCAATCGCCTTCTAAAGGAAGATTCTGTATTCAGGAAAGGCGTACTTTCAAAATTAAATATGGACGATACTCTTTACTCTCTGGCTTCTTACAAGCCGGCGGCTTTTCCTTTCGAGGGCGTTCTTGCCTATCGCCGGGACCTCTTCGAAAAATACTCACTTAAATACAGCACCTGGGAAGAGATCCTCGCGTCTTTAAAATCTTTGAAGGAAATCTACCCTGAATCATATCCCTTCGGTGGAACTTTTGACAATATCCTGCATATGTGCCCTGGCTGGTTCGGGTCCGGGCTCGATAAACGGAATATCGTCTATTTCAACCCGGATATGGAGGAGTGGGTATTCGGTCCATTTGAAAAGGAATTCGAAGATTATATCGGATTTTTTTCAGAGCTCTATCGCAAAAAGCTGATCATGCCTGATGTAATTACCGGAAGGGATACGTTGGTGCAGCGCTATTTCGCAAATGATATTGTCTTTATGGCGCCACATAGAGGACCGACCGGACCAGGCTTTGCTTTCATGGGTGAAGACTACGGCCGGATCGGAGATAACGGCAATTGGGACGGTAAGGGAAAATGGGTCTCTTCAATGGAAATACCGCAAAATCCGGGCCGGGGAGGCAGGTGGATAAACACCGTACTGTGGACAAATGTTTCAGACGGATGGCTCGTGTATAACCAATCGCCTTATGCAAGTGAAGCCCTTGCCATGCTGGACTTCCTCTACAATGAAGAAACCGCCCTGGTCATGGCGCTGGGTCCTGAAGGTAAAATCTGGGAGTACCGGGATGAGCGGGTTATTGTTAAAGAGGAATTCCTTGAAAAATACAGATCAGGAGGGTGGGAGAGCTTCAGCGATTATATAAAAAACAGGGGCATTAGTACCGGCATTCCCATCAGGGGCCTCTATTACGACACCAGTATAATTTTGGGCTTTCCTGAATTTCCGGCATATGACTATTATATTCATCAGGATGTGTCCCTGAACCAACCGGGCCGCGACATAATCATGCAGCCTGGGCTGCGTATATCCGGGGAAGAAGATTTCAGCGATAACAGAATAAACCTGGCCGTGGGGCTTAAAACCGTTATAGATTCGAAAATAGCCAATTTCATAACCGGTAATCGTGACTTATCGGAATACAACGACTTCAAAGAAGAATTGGTTAAATTAGGAGCGGAAAAGCTTTTGGATCTATATAAAAAAAACAGCGGTATCGTTGACTCCGGGGCGCTGCTGAATAGAAGAAGATAGTATAGGAATCGTTCCTATCCTCCCTCAGTTATAAGTAAAAATGTAGCGGCATTGTGACTGGTGCAAAGGCAGTGTCCATTATAGGAAGC
>CBDUZM010000078.1:0-9834 GCA_965371685.1 uncultured Spirochaetaceae bacterium
CTCGTTAAAGCTTCTCTCTCTCCGGTCATGTAGAGGCAGTCTGAAAGCATATCCCGGCGCCAGATATCCGAAGGCTTTTCACCGTCGTAAATCATGAGCGTATTCCTGGTCCTCGTAATGGCTACATAGAGAAGGCTCAGCTCATGCCTGATGTGGGGATAGTGGCTCTGGTCGAAGGCATAATCGCTGCTTATTCGACGCCAGATCTCGGAAGCCTTCCTGTCCAGACAGAATTTCCAGAGAAGCACCGTATCGAACTCGAGCCCTTTCGCTTCGTAGATGGTGAAAACCAGCTCCGTACCGAGCATCTTTTTTAACACCTTCTGCTCCCTTTCGCTTCTGGTTAAAACGATTCTTCCTGCGCCGGTAAGCCTGATTCTGCTAAGAACCTCTTCTTCCGGAAGGTTGTGGATAAGACAGGGAGGTTTCCCATTATACTTCCAGTCCTCTCTTATTTCCGAGCCTGTAAGCCCCACCAGCCTCTGCTTAAGGTCCAGCAGGGCATTAGACATCCTTACGATGCTGCCCACGCAGCGAAAGTTCAGATTCAGGTTGTGGATTTTAGGGACGGCTAATCCTCGCTCGAAGAACTTTTCTTTCACCTCCTCCCAGCGGAATCCGCTGGGATTGATGATCTGCTTCGTGTCGCCGGCCAGGACCACGTGATGGAAGGACCTTGCCAGGCGAAAGATAAGGGAGATTTGAATATCGGCGAAATCCTGAACTTCATCGCAGACTACAAGATCGTATAGATATCGCTCATCAGGAGGATTAAGGACCTCCAGGGCCTTCCGGCACAGATCGATCTCGTCGTGAAGCCCCTGTTCTTCGAGTTTCTCCTGGTAGTATTCGGCTATAGAGTAGATGTCTTCTCTGTCGTAGAGAAAGTTCGGCGCTCTCTTTCTGCCCAAAAGGCAGTACTCCTGGAAAGTGAGAAGAGGAGAGGTGAAGAGGCTCGTTCTCTTTTCGATGGTCTTAAGTATTGTCTGAAGGAGAAAAACAGCGTCTTCCCGGTGCGAACTGGCAGGGCCGGCAGCCTCCTCCAGCTTTATGACGAAGTCATCATAACCCGAAAATCCGGTTTTTCGTTCCAGCGATCTCTCGATTTTTGGCAGAAACTCGAATGCCTTGAGACCGAGAAGATAATCCCGGAGCTCAGCAATATCAGCACGGCTGATCTCCCGCTGAAAGAAAGCGGTAACCAGCTTTCGGCACCGCCTCATGCTTATCATGGGCTTGGCGCCTTTAATGATGGAACGTATCTCCTCCCATACCAGCTCTGCGTCATACTTCTTGCTGAGACTATGATTTCTGTATATCCTCTGGAAATCCAGCAGGCCGTCGCTTTTTGTGTAAGTCCTGTTCCTGGATTCGAGGACCTTTTCGAGAAGTTCCGGGAACGTTAGGAAATCCGGTCTTTCTGGTATACCCCCCGTTCCTCTATGAGTGGACTTCTGAGTTTGTGGCTCGATCGGAGAGTTTTTTACCAGCCCATCATAAATCCTTTCAGAAAATCGCTTCAAGAAAGGGCTGTAGGTGAGAAAAAGGCGCTTCGTTTTTGTAAAATTATTCTTCAGCAGGTAATACACGGCCAGTGTGGTTTTACCGCTCCCCGCCGTGCCGGATATGAGAATCGGCGGCTCACTCTCCAAAATCGAGGCCTGCTCCCGGCTGAGGTAAAGAAACGTTTCAATTTGGTCCTCGCTCCCTGAGAGAAGCATACGCTTCCACTCATCATCGCTTAATACAAACCACTTTTGAGGACCGTAATCATCCAGCGCCTTCTCTTCTATGTTTTCCTGAGTGTAGTAATCGTCAGCCAGATCATCGATGCAAATATCGGGATAACTCTCTTCGGTTTCCGGAACGAAGCTTAGAAACGGTGCGTTATCCGGAAATATATGGGCAGCCTTTCGGTTGACATCATCATGATCCACAATACCCCACGCATAAACGGCCGCCTTTCCCTCACTCCTGCCCAGGGTAAAAAGGAGCCTGCGGCTGCGTGTAAGACGCGCTTCGAAGACCACTTTCCGGGAAAGGCCTTTCAGCTTTTTGATCCTAACACCCGAATCCCACAACCCGTTAGCGAGAAAATCGAGTTTCTCTTTAAGGCGGTTCTTTTCCCGGTCGTTGAGGGAAAGCAGATGATTCTTGAGCGCACTGTTGAGAAGCAGCAGATACTCACTACATGGCATGTATAAGAATATAGCGTGTTGTACCCACCGTGGCTATAGTAGGGCAAGGGCACAGCCAGGGTTCGCTGCGCCCTCAGCATTGCTGCTCCCCCCTGTTCCTTGTGGGATAAAAGCCGATGTAGAGGAAGGGAATGTCAATCAACCGGTCAACTTTTATTTACTAGCGTCAGCCTGTGAGCAGCGGCAGCTTCCACCGCTTTCCGGGTGAACGGAAGGGGTACCATCTCTCCCCTGATCCAGAGATCGATCATATCGTCGTAGTGAGGATGACCCGGATGTCCCGACTGCCCCATAGGCCCTATTATCATGGTTTTATCCGCATCGGAGAGAGGCGCAATAAAACGCATGGAAGGCGCCACGGTTACTTCGAAGTTTCCCCGGGCAAGATCGAAACCTCCAATATTTAAGGTGGCGCAATCGCCGTTCGCTCTGAAAGGCCCCCGGTCCAGAAGCCAGCGGGATAGAATTCCCGAGCTTCCCGGATGGCGATAGAAATACTTATGAATGTGTCCCCATTTCCATTTCCTTGGATTCCTCCCCAGATTCTTTGAAAGCCATTCCCAGGCTCGAATGAGAGCTGTCTCGCATAATTGAGAAATGGATGAATGCTCCCAACCTTTCCATTTCGATATATCCCCACTTTCCAGAATAACTTCGAGAAGTGAAGGAAGGTAAGAAGACAAATTGAGATACATTAAAAGGTTATCTCCCAGCGTCTCCGAAAGCAGGAGATTAAACAGCTGCCAGAGGAGTACTTCATAAATAGCCGCACCACGGCTCTCCACCTTAAGATTTCTGTCCCAGGCAGAGAGTATCCTTGACGCGTTTACGGCGCGCCTGTCATTAAAGGGTAGTTCCAGTATCTTTGGCAAAAGCTTATCAGCCTGAAGGGAATGGCAGTCCGTCTGCATACGTTTAAAATCATCCACTCCGGGGTCCTTCAGTCTGCCCAGCATCTCCACGATCCGGTCGTAACGATAAGGGGCAGCCCAGGTAGTAGAAATGAGATGAGGATAGGCGCTGCCGGTGAATTTCTGGTTGGCCGTAGCAAGCCAGCCTTCCGGAGGATCCACTTTACCGGGCAGCTCATCGTAAGGTAGAAATCCATCCCAGTCCATCTTTCCCGAGGAACCGTCTGCAGGGAGGCGACCCGAGTAACCTTTACGCACAGGGACAGCTCCGAAGGGATGCCAGCCGATGTGCCCTTCCACGTCGGCAACCACCATGTTCTGTCCGAGGGTTGCGATAAACCTCCCCGCCTCGATCGCCTCCTCCACATTCTTTGCCCTGTTCAAGTCCAAAAATCCATGTAAAGATCGATCTATCAGCATTCCCTCCGGCAGAGTTCCGTACCACTTCAGAGCAGCCACCGCCTCAACGCCCTTCCTTACCTCCGTGATTACCGGTCCATGGACCGTGCGGTATATCGTGACACTCTTTGATTTTCCTTCGGGAAGCCTGATGAGCACTTCCTCCTCTTCCATCCTCAGTGTTTTATCTTCCACATAGTAGTGTGTCGGATTTTCCGGATCGACCCGGAACAGATAGAGATCCACACAGTCGGTCATGACGTTTGTGAAACCCCAGGCAATGGACTCATTGCGTCCTATCACCATTCCGGGAGCTCCGGGAGTTGTAACACCGGTTGTATGATAGGTCGGACAGTGGAGATGACAGAGGTACCAAAATTGGGGTACCATCATGCCCAGGTGAGGATCGTTGGCAAACAGCGGTTTCCCGCCCTCGCCCTCTGAGACAGCCCAGTTCTGGCTGCCCGAGCCCTGGGCCTGGAGTTCTTCGTGGAATGCCAGAGCTGCCGGGATTATAGCGCCGAACTTCAGCCTTGCGTAATCGGAAAAATAATCGTCCTCCGGCGGCGCCATTCCCAGGTGGACAGGAAAGAGCTCATTCCACTGATCGATGCTTAGAGTGCCTTGAGTTTTAAGCGCCAGGACTTCAATCAGATAGTTTGTCTGAAGAAACCATGCGTTGAGCGGCAATGGAGACAACGCATCATCCAGTGACCATGGCTCGGGCGTCAGCCCGATGCTGCGAAACTCGAGTGGAAGATCGCCTTTCCTGCGATGAAGAAAACCATTAATGCCGGCAATGTATGCTTCCAACAGAGCAAGGTCCTCCGGTTCCAAATCTATTAGAGCCCGTCTTCTGATCTCGGAAAATCCAGCCAGGGAACTGAAATAATCCACTAAAAATAACTTCTCTCCGGCTATCTCCGATAGGTTTGCCGAAGTCATCCGCCGAAAGGTCTCCATCTGCCAAAGCCGATCCTGGGCATGGACGAAACCGAGAGCCATAATCAGATCATGTTCATCACCTGCATAAATATGGGGAATACCCCATTTATCCCTCAACACCTCCACCGGAGTATGAAGATCGAGCCCTTCGATCGTCCCGTCGTATTGGGGGAATCCTTTGTTGAGAAGCAGCCTGGAAACGAAATTCCGTATGTTCAAATGCAGCATGATTTACATGAAGCATGAACTGAGATAATCAAACATCTCCGCAGGGTTTCCGTCACGGTTTAAAAGCTCATCGATCTTTTCCAAACCTATTTTCCTGACCACTTTCGTCATTCGCTGTATCATGAGAATATTTGTGCGATAAGCATCCGCAGGTCCCGTATGCTTAGGCGCGATATCTCCGCTGAACCATCCATTATAATCTAGACGACTTAATGTATAAAGCAATTCCAGCCACTGCCAGAAGTGAACCGAGCCTGATATCATATCCCAGTCACCTCCATCGGCGGTATTATCGTTTGTATGGATATAGAATAGCCGGTTTTTGCCGGCAAGAAGCACGGCCGCCTCAGCCGGAGATTCACCGGCTGCCAATGAGTGTCCAATATCAAGATTTGCGCCTAGATTCGGCGCCTCTACTTCACTAAAAACGTAAAGCAGTTTTCCAACGTTATTAAGCATGATTTTTGCATGAGGTTCGTGAGGCTGGTATTCGAGCAGTAATTTTACATCCCTTCGGTGTGAAACAGCAGTCTTAACCGTTTCTATAAAACGCTCCCATGATGAAATATAATCAATCTGAAAAGGATAATCATATCCATCTGCAAGAGGGCATGTCGTTACCAGGTCTATGCCGAACGATGCCGCAATATCCATCGCTTCGCGCAAAATTTCAACAGCACGGCTGCGAGCCTCTTCACTCCTTGCAGAAAGCGCGCCGAAGCGGAAAAACTCCACGTCTTTTATATTTGCATTGACAGCCGATAAAGATAGTTCGTGTTTTTCGAGGAGCTGCCTTACGAGCGCAGGGTCTTTGAAATCCGCAGGAAATTTCAATTCTATGCCTGTAATACCTTTTACCTGCGCTATAAGAGCAAACTTCTCTTCCAGCGTCCTGTCGGGTTGATATTGCCCGAAGCGATCACGCTGGGCGCCGAAAAAAGATGCGTTTGCGCTGAATTTCCAATCCATCATAACTTGCCTCCCCCGGGGATTAGATAGTTTTGTCTTATATTGTATTATTTTTTTCCCGCATTGAGTATCTGAAATACCTGCAGCAAAGCATGGTCATCGCCCACGTTTCCCGGAAAAATCACGTACGGCATACCCCGAAAGAAACGGGAATCTTCGGGCACGGCAATAACAGGAACACCGGGCATAATTTGTCCAAGGACACGGGCAGTGGCAATACGCAAGCCATGCACCAGGATATCGTGGGAAGTAATTCCGCCTTTTGCCAATAGATAGGATAGAGAAATCGGCATACGGCGCACCAATTCCACAAGAAAGTTAGAGATATTCTCTCCTGCCGCAAGACGCTCTCTCTTCGAAGAAAACTGAAGCTCCTTGCGGGAAGTATAGACAACAGGTGTTTTACCATTGCTCCAGATTTGCCTGACTCGATTGAAAGTCCTTTCCAGGATCTTATCCTGTGAATCGAGTATGGATCGGACATCGATCTCAATGCCTTGAGTCTTGTCGCAGTCTAAAAGTATTTTCAATTGTGCTGTAGTTTTCTTAACATAGGAACCTGCCACAATAAGCCCCGGCCCTTTGTTTTTGACTATCTCTCCCCCGACAAAGGGTTTGTCGGGAAGTCCGGAAAGAGACTTCACAAGCGAAGCAGCACTTTGGAATACAAAGTGTTTTCCCCGCTCAACTTCGGTAAGCAGAACTCGAGTGAATCTATTGAGATCTGAGTAATTTTCGGCGTTAACCACCACATACCTGCGGTCCCGTAATTCATGGAGGAATTCGCGGAGCGGTTGAACACGTGAATCCCGCAGCAGCTGCAGAGAAATGGACTCAACGCTTCCTGTATTTACTATACCTTCAGTTTTTTCCTCTATATAGGCAGGCAGATATGACGTGTGATAGCCGAACACCGAGTCCTTTGCGAATTCCGTTTCAGATGCAGGAACACGTTTATCACCTTCCAGCACAAAATGCGTACTACCCGAGGTAATCCTTCCTCCTTCAAAGAATGCGGGGACAAGAAATACTGCATCGATTGGTCTGCTGTCTTCTCCGCCGGTAATTCTTATTATCTCGTTGATTTCAGCGGGAAAATGGCTGCGGAGGGTGGAATCAGACCTGCTGATGAATATAATCAAACTGCCGAATTCCCTGTTGACTTTCAGCACATTCTCCACGATAGAGGATATGATCCTGCAGGCCTTTTGGCGATAATACGCTCGTGTGTTGGTGAGCACATAGAAGAAAGGATAGGGATCTTGAAACGCATCTTTCAATGTTTCTTCATCCCACCTGGTCAGCAGCAGGCATCCATGAACTGTCTGTATGCCTGTAGGATCGTCGTCCAGCACAACTATTTGGGTTCTTGGAGCACTCATAGCAGTGAATATAAGTACGGTATCGTTTTAGATGAATTTCGCTCCTTCAGCAGCTCTTCCATTTTGGCTGAATCGATTCGTTCTGTAATCTCTTCAAGCTTCCTTGTAAGAATCACCGCTGCCTGAAAGTTTTCCACCGTGTTGATTTCCTTTGGGAATACATCGAAGGCATACCAATCATTATCATATCCTAATTTGCGAAGCGTATAGAAAAACTCCACGAATTCCCATAGGTGGTGAGCTCCGGGTACCAGGTCCCAGTCCCACCTGCCGTCGTTGTCATTCAAATGCACATAGAACAGCTTCTTTGCCCCGGCCAACAACGCAGCCGATTGAGAAGGCCTCTCTCCCGCAAAGAGAGCATGTCCGATGTCAATAGTCACGCCAAGATTGTCCGCTCCTACCATAAGACAGAAGCATGCTGTTTCACCCGCTGTACCAAAGATGCAGCAAGCCATGGGGTCGCTTTTCTTGTACTCAATGCAAATACGAACATCGCGGTTGTGAGAACAAATCCTGGAAAAGGCATCAGCCGCATTGTCGTAGGCTTTGCTGTAATCCATCTCGAAAAGAGTATCGGACCCGTCATTCAGCGGACATGTGGTAATTCGGCTGCATCCAAAATCCGCTGCGAAATCCATCGCACGTTTCAGATCATCAATCACCTCCTTTCGCTCGTAAGCCTTCTGTGAAGTGAAGGAACCGCGCCACCACTTACCTGTTCTCCTGGAACGAAAATTAATCGCAGAGATCTCAAAATTGTAATCATTGAGAAGGGATTTTAACTTATCAGGACCCTGAAAATCAGCCGGATAGCACAGCTCCAACCCGTCTATACCTTTGACACGGGAAGCCATTTCCAGCTTTTCTACAAGTGTACGGTCATCCTGGTACAGCATGTACCGATTTCCAATCTTACCTAAAAAACCTGTGATAATCGCCAGTTTGTTCAACTTCACTCCTTTTCTTTCATATTTTATCCGGGTGACACCGAATCTAACTACAGCTTCATCGCCGTATTAGTCGGACTATCTCTTTTATTGGTCATCCATCCCGAAGTCATGTTTGCCAGGTGTCGCATCTTAATCTTTTTGTCCTTGCTTTTACCGGTAATCGTATAGATCTCCGGCCAAACATTGTAAACGATGGTGTCAAGTGACAGCTTCCCTTCTTCGATCGCCATTCCAAGAAGAGCGCTTGTTACAGATTTCCGGATACTGCCGATATCCCATTTACTGTCGATGTTTGCACCGCTCCCATAGTATTCGCAGGCGATTTTTCCCAGGCGAACAATTACGGTTCCGAAGGGTTCTCCTTCTGCTTTGGAGCAAAGCCAGGAGATATATTCATTCAGCTTCCCCTGTGATATCCCGACTTCTTCAGGTAACTTTGCTTCCTCCCACCCGGGAATCGGCCAGATTCGATTCCTATCCGTTTATACTTTACCTTTGGCGCCTGTCCTTATAATACACTTTGCAGCGCTTCCAAAAACCTTTCAACATTTCCCTTTCTAAGCGTATTTTTCCCCAATCTTTGTTATTTTGACTTTTCGGTAATTCTTAAGACATTCCATAATATGCATACTCATAATATCTCCTATATTGTCAACACCAGGGTGATGTTATCCGACTTTCTGAATATCACCTCCACCCTGGACTAAACACCACAGATGTGGTGAACTGATGCTGCAATCCATTAATCAAGGAGAAAGAGGTGAAACGAATACCAATAAAAAGGTTAGTTGATTTTGGCGTCGCTTTTCTGGTAAAGCGCGGTGTTTCCAGGCAAAACGCGGAGTACCTTTCAAAAGGAATCGTAGAAACAGAGGCTTTCCGGCTGTCAACCCACGGGCTGGGACAGTTCAGTGTGCTGGATGAATCACTGGGAAAAACAATAGACCCAAAAGCAGAGCCGAAAGTCGTCGAAGACAGTGGCGGTTCCGCCCTTGTAGATGGAAACGGATGCATAGCAAACCTTTCCATGAAGCTCGCATGTGAGCTCGCTGTAGAGAAGGCCCATGTGCATGGCATAGGATTTACTGCTGTCCGCAGGTCATCGTGGATAGGCGCGCTCGGTACCCATCTTATCTCTATTGCGCAGGCCGGCCTACTTGCACAAGCATGGGCACAGACCAATACCTGCAAGGATTGCGCCCCCTTTGGCGGTATAGATGCAACGTTCAGTACAAACCCCGTTGCCCTTGCCTTCCCAACAGACGGCGATCCTGTTATTGCGGATTTCTCTACAGCCACCATGTCTATGGGGGGAGCTCATGCCTTGATTGACAGTGAACGCAAGGCAAAAGTTCCGCGATTTCTTGATAATCGAGGCATACCTACTAATGATCCCGGAGTCATTAATAATGAAGGGTCGCTGATGTTCATTGGAGGCGATGTGGAAGGGCACAAGGGATATGCCCTGTCGCTTTGGAATGAAGCGCTTACTGTTTTAAGCGGCGGCAGTGCCAACAACCCTGAACTACCATCACACCAGTGTTTTGCGCTCATGGTGCTGAATCCCGAACGCTTTGTCGGCAGCGAGTACTACCTCAAGGAGATGAAACGCTTCATAAACCACGTAAGAAGCTCCAGGGCAAGACCCGGCTTTGATTCTGTCAGACTGCCCGGCGAACGTGGGTTTGCAAGCCTTAATGACTGTCGTAAGAATGGAATTCCCCTCAGCAAAGGGAAGATCGATCTTTTAAATAAAATCGCTCAAAACAACGGCCTAGAATTCAATATGCTTCCATAAACCCTCGCGAGCTTGAAGTTATTGAACAAGCAAAGTCACCGATAACACTTA
>CBDUZM010000079.1:0-9754 GCA_965371685.1 uncultured Spirochaetaceae bacterium
CGAGAAAGATCCTGACCGGCATATACATCTCCTTGCAGCCATTGCCAGAGTACTGAGGAAACAACCGGTAAAAAAAATCATACTCGAAGCAGAAACAAGGGAAGAAGTTGTTCGCGTTTTCACCAGCCGGGAGCATGCCCTGGGGGTGAGCAGTGAGGAAATACTGAGCTCGAAGCGTATACTGAAGCATGCCATGTCGATTGCTGAGGAATCCGGCGCAAAAGCGATTCTTTTGCACGCAGATACAGTGGGCAATACTGCTTTCATGGAGGACATCTGGAGGAATGAAGTCAATGATAATGTCTTTATCGTTACCTCCGGAAGGTCGGATTATAAGGAATCGGGTGATCGGGAAAACAGAGTCATAACAGTCCCCTTTCCCGGATTGAACAGGCAGAACCAGATCGAGATCGCCCTGCTCTTTGCTCTCTCCAAAGGCCTCTTTAGCAGGGATGACACGGTGGTCAATGTTTCGGGCGCGCCGGGATCCGGAACATTGGACACACTCTCGGTGATTAATATCGGTAATGAGTTCCCATTGCTGCTTCCGTTGGATGGCTCTTCCCCTCTGGGGGATCTGGATCCTCTCGTTTTAGAAAAGGTCCTTCAGATAGCCGGCGAGCTTTCATGGGAAGGCAGGGAAGGAAAGGCGGTGGGGACGACTTTTGTTCTGGGAGATTACGGGAATGTGCTCCCTTACTGCCATCAGATGATCATCAATCCTTTCAAGGGCTATAGGGATTATGAAAAAAGCATTCTTGATCCGAGCCTTGATGAAACGGTAAAGGAATTCTCCCTTCTGGATGGGGCTTTCATCGTCAGAGGCGACGGGATTATTATGTCGGTAGGGACTTTCCTCCGTCCTGAAAAGGCCGCTGATGGTCTGCAGTCGGGACTGGGCGCCCGTCACGCGGCAGCCGCGGCAATTACTCTCTGCACGAGAGCAATTTCCGTGGTTGTCTCCCAATCCACGGGCACTATCAGCCTTTTCAGTGTAGGTAAGACAGTACTGGTCCTGGAGAAGCGGAAAGGCGCCACCGAGCCGCAGCGGTTCCACTCTACGAAACCTGTGAATTAGTTTGCAGCGGACAATCCGGGCACTCCCTATCAGGCGGTTGATAGAGCCGCGAATTTCTCTTTCTTGACAACCGCGTTCCTTTAGTGCTTTAAATGACCAGGCATGTTCAGTATTTCCACTTTGTTTACAGCCTTTTTACTCGTTTTTATCGCGGAGTTGGGGGATAAAACCCAGCTCGTTGCTTTCTCACTCACATCCACTTCGCGAAAACCTCTCTCCGTTTTCCTGGCCACTTCACTGGCGCTTGTTCTATCCTCCCTCATCGCGGTGATATTCGGAAAAATCACTTCAGGACTGATCCCTGCCTATACGCGGTACATTTCAGCAGGCCTGTTTATCGTTTTTGGAGTGTATATCATCGTCTCGCGGGATAATCCAAAGATAAAAGACTGCTTTTTGGAAGCCGTGGCCGTTGAGAATGAAATTGTCCGATTACTGCCGAAAATTTTCAACAAGAGATCGCCTGCTGAGAGATCGGCAGATAATCTTTTTGTTATGGATATTACCGGGCAGGACCGCTCGCACGTGGGAATTCTCAAGTCTCTTATCAGTAAGAAATTGCTCTTTAAAGATGATATAAACGATTACGATGAACTCGATCGATTGATCGGAAACTTAAGAGAGAAAACCAGCATCCGGAAGCTGCCCTTCCGGGAGGCGGTCCGGGCAATCATAGTAAAAGAAAAAGCAGTCATCGATACTTTCTCCTTTATTCACAATCACCTGGATTTGGAGCATCATGAGGAAGAGGAGTTCCAGCGTGTTTTGGAAAAGCTCATCGAAGAGGATAGGCGGCACATCCGGCTGTTGTCCGCCTCCCTGAAGGACACCGGCCCATGAACGGACTTCATGTTTTCCTCTCTGCATTTTTCCTGGTCTTTATAGCCGAACTCGGCGACAAGACGCAGATCGCCGGTTTTTCCCTTGCCGCGGAGAGTGGTGAAACACTTTCCGTGTTTCTCGGCGCATCGGGGGCATTGGTCTGCTCTACGCTTCTTGCAGTATTGCTGGGCCACAAATTGACATGTTTTATTCCCCGGAGGATTCTGAAAATAGTATCCGGAGCGCTCTTCATTCTGACCGGCGCCTATATGCTCGTACGGGCTGTGATGAAACTATGATACGGGTTACCGATGAGATTACCCTGAAGGCGGGAGAAATTAAGCTGGATTTTACGCGTTCACAGGGACCGGGCGGACAAAATGTCAACAAAGTTTCCACCGCCGCTAAACTTCGCTTCGATGTTCTTCATTCTTCCTCACTTCCCGAAGAGGTGCGCCGCCGCCTTATTGCTCTTGCCGGAAATAGAGTGACGAAGGATGGTATTTTAATCATCCATGCCAAACGTTTCAGGACCCAGGAGCGGAACCGGCAGGACGCTGTTCTAAGGCTGATCAAGCTTATACGGGAGGCTGCGGTGAAACCAAAGGCGCGGCACAGGACACGCCCGGGCATTGGAGCTAAAAAAAGACGTATGGAAGAGAAGCGCAAGCGCGGTAGAACAAAACAGATGCGAAGGCCGGTCAATCAGGATGAGTGATATCAAGATGCCTTTTTAAGGGGGCGGCACTTCAGGTAGTCTTCCGCCTCGCTCTCGATCTCCCAGGTTCCCGAAGCAGCTATCTTTCTCCTGGTTTCGCTTCTCGGCTGATGACCGTCCTCGAGTATGAGAGAACCGTTTCCTTTGATCAGTCGACGGCATTCTGTCAGAAAGGTGTTGGGATCCCGAAGCATGTGGAACATGTCCAGGGCATATATTACATCTGCAATCCCGTCTTTCAGCGGACAGGAGTAACCATCGGCCTGTACGGGAACCACGTTGGAAAGGTTGTGCTTTATGACCTTATTACGGACCATCTGTACTGCCAGAGGATGAATGTCCACGGCATAAACCCGGCCTTCTGCGCCTACCATACCGGCGGCGGCTTTAACGTATCCGCCCGGTCCACAACCGTAATCGATAACAGTGCCGCCCTCCGGAATCCCAAACCTGGAAAGCCGTCTGGAAAAAACAGAGAAAAGCTCCCGGATATTGTTCCAGAAGAAGAACATGAGAATCATTGCACGAAATCCAAGGTTATTATAATGGGCTTCAGACATTTATAGCTCCTCCTTTGATTGTTCACATTCCTAGACGTGAGAGATCAAATATTATTGTAAAGGGTTGTATAAAACAGGTATACTATGCAGATCATGAACCGTGAGATTGATGATTTTTTTGTAAGCGATCCCTTCATGGATGAGAAAGAGATAAAAGCCTCTCTGTCTCAGGCCATCGGTCTTCTAAGCCGGGCTTTTGAACGGGGAGGCAAGCTCTTTATCGCCGGGAACGGGGGAAGCATGGCCGATGCTCTTCACATCTCCGGCGAGCTTATGAAATCTTTCCGGATAAAGCGAAGGGGATTCCGTGCCGGTAGTTTGGGGCTTCAGCCGGGAGTTCCCGTCTGGGTGCTGGGGAACAACCCCTCCCTCTACTCGGCCGTTGGAAACGATCTGCCGGAGAGAGGAGTAGAATTCGCCCAGGAGCTGTTCGCGGCCGGTCAGGAAGGTGATGCCCTGTTGGGTATCTCCACGAGCGGAAAAGCTGACAATGTGCAGAAAGCCTTTATGACAGCTAAGGAGATGAATATCCAAACCATTTCCCTTACAGGCAGGCCGGGCGAACCGCTCTCCGGTATGGCGGGCATCGCCATAATGACCCCCGGAGAGGACACATCCCGCATACAGGAGTACCACGTCAAGGTCTATCATACCCTTTGTGCTGTCATAGAGGAACGGCTCTTTGGCGAGAAGGGCCGGTTGACGGGATTGTACGGATCGAGGTACGAACGGTTTGATTTCTCAAAAGTTGAGACATACTCCCTTGAAGAGAGGAAAAACCGGACTGATTTGAAGGGTCTTGTTCATCCGGAAGATGTTATACATCGCAAAGGCGTGCCGCTCCGTACAGACAACAACGAAAGTATCGATCTCCTCGCCGAACGGACCGTTCAGGCCTGGAAGTCATCCGGGCCTGTAATTTTGATGATGGGCGCTCACCTCATAAAAAACGGTCTGGGACCTCTTGTTGTCGATCTCATCGACCGCGGCATTGTCAGCCTGGTGGCGGGCAACGGCGCCTGCCCCATACACGATGCCGAACTGGCTCTTTGCGGTGGAACCAGCGAGAAGGTGCAGGAAAGCCTTCCCGCGGGCCGGTTCGGTTTTGCAGGGGAGACAGGCATTATCATAAACAGCGCGTACCGCGAAGCATATAAGAGGAAAATTGGGGCCGGCGAAGCCCTGGGCGCCATCCTGGCGGGGGAGATCCCCCTGGAAGAACCCCGGGAATTTCCGTACCGGGAATACAGTATTTTCTACAGCGCCTATAAATGCGGGATACCGGCCACCATCCATGGGACTATTGGAACGGATATCGTGGATCAGCATCCCTCTTCTTCGTTTGAGGCGAAGGGATACGCCAGCGGGGTGGATTTCTCCATCTTTGCCGGGAAGATTACGAAGATGGGTGAAGGCGGGGTGATAGTGAACATCGGCGGCGCCGTAACGCAGCCCGAAGTGCTGCTGAAATCCGTCTCCATGGCGGCAAACATCGGAAAGCCTCCTCTAGGAATAACTACAGCCGTGTTTGACCTTCAAGACATCCATCCGGATGACATGGACGATGAGGAAAAACCCGGATATTACCGGAGAGATATCAAGAGCATCGTTGTTAGAATACCCGAAGCTTTTCAAGGCGAAGGTCTCTATATTCAGGGAGACCATAAGAAGACATTTGTCCTGTATTATTCCCGTATAATTGCCTTGCTTGGAGAGGAAAACGATCGTGACTGAAAAGCGCCTTTCAGAACTGCTTGAAAAAATACACCACGTCAGGGCCGCCGTTATAGGCGATGCCGCTCTCGATGCCTACTGGTACGCGGATATGAGGCAGTCCGAGCTTTCCCGGGAAACTCCAAATTACAACCGGCCCGTAACACGGGAAGTTTATTCAGGGGGCGCCTTGGCAAATGTTGCACTAAACCTGGCCGATCTCGGTGTCGGTACGGTTTCACTGTTTACAGTGCTGGGAGAGGATTGGCGGGGAGGGATACTAAAGAAAATCTTAGAAAAAAAGGGGTTGGACCTGTCTTCCACTCTCTGGGATGATAAGAGATTCACCCCGACCTTCCTGAAGCCTGTCCTTAAAGGTTATGAATCCTCCCAGGAAGCGAGCCGTTTTGATTTTCTAACCGATCATCCCCCGGACTCAGAAACTATAGAAACTCTCTTCCGATCGCTGGAAAGCTCCGTGGACAGGTTCGACTGTGTGCTGGTCGGCGACCAGGTTCCTGCCGGGGTTATGACGGAAGAGCTGATAGAAAGACTGTCAGATCTGGCTGCCGGGAAGGAAAAGATAATTTTTACTGCAGACTCGCGATACAGGATAGAGCGTTTCACCCACATGGTCTGGAAGCCCAACGAAATCGAAACGGCCAGGGCCCTTGGCATGGAAAGGCGCCCATCATTGAAGGAAGCCTTGAGGGAATCGGCCGGGCGCCTGCTCGGGAAGGGATCCCGGCTCGCTTTCATCACCACCGGACCGGAAGGATGTGTAATGGCTGATAAAGAAAGGGTAGTGCATATTCCGACCTTCGACGTCCCTCCTCCCTTCGATATTGTCGGAGCGGGTGATTCCTTTCATGCCGCCGTAGCCGCTTCGCTGGCGGCCGGATCTTCGGGGGAAGAGGCGGGTATTCTGGGGAACCTGTCTGCATCGGTCACTATAAGGAAAATCGACACAACCGGGACAGCCGCACCCCTGGAGATCCTCGATGTGTTCAGGAATTTTTCCATGCGGGAAAAGTATAACATATCCGGGGGGAAAATATCCTGATACCGCAGATTCGTGTTCTCAATCCAACTTTTAGGCGGGGAAGAGTGACCCATGCCCTGTTCGACTTCGACGGGACCATTTCGCTTATACGTTACCAGAGGGAAGAGGTCATGCAGGAGCTGATGGAAGAGATGATATCGGGCCGCCGCAGCAGGATACCTTCCGGGCTCAGCAGGGAAGTGAGCGGTTACATCAGCAGATCCACAGGCATCCTGACCATCCGTCAGATGGAATGGCTGGTAGAAGCTGTCGGGCGGTGGGCGCTCAACGATTCTGCACTCAGCGCAAAGGAATATAAGAGACTCTACAACGAGAAGCTTCTCGAGCGGAAAGTCGACGGGAGAGTGGCTGAATTGTCCGGCAGCGGCGCTAAGGAAGATTTCCTTCTCGCGGGCGCCTTTGGTTTTCTTGAAAGGCTCTATTCATCCGGGGTAAAGCTTTACCTTGCAAGCGGGACTGATGATGTTTATGTGCAGAGGGAGGCGTCGCTGCTCGGGGTGACGGGTTTTTTCGACGGGAGGATCTGCGGCGCCATGGAAGATACGGAGGAATATTCCAAGGAGAACATCATCCGAAGGATTCTAGAAAATGAGCTCTCCTCCGGCAGTGAAGAGATTATGATCGTTGCCGGAGATGGTCCTGTGGAAATTATGGCGGCCAGGGAGTTCGGCGCTCTGGCCATAGGGGTGGCATCGGATGAAGGGAAGGGAAGGGGATGGAACCCGAGGAAGGTGGAAAGGCTGACGGAGGCGGGCGCCGATATCCTCATTCCCGATTTTACCGCAGGCGATCGGCTTTTACAGCTTATATGTGAAGGGCGGTGACGTCCCGATCGTTTACGTCGATCAGCCAGTCAACTTTCCAGCAGCCATCTCCAGGCGGGAAGCGCCCTGACCGCCACGCCGTTTTCCCGGAAATCCTCTATTTTTCTCTGTATCTCCTGCTCGAACATCTCTGCCGTCCTTAAAAGGCCAGTTATTATGACGCAAAAGTGATATTTGTGGCTAAATTTTAGTCGTAAGATATCATGTTGCGGCCGTGGGTATCGACGCATTCAACTCAGGAATTTCCTGATTCCTTCCCTCAACTTGGTGGCACGTTCCAAAATACGGTTAGTGGGATGCTCGCGATATATGTCGCTGATATCATCTATCCGGTCCTGCAGCAGCTGGCAGAATTCACGCGCAGTCAAACGATCACCTTCCTTCAGCTCCAATCGTTCGCACCAGCGCCGGTCAATAAGCAGGTTATACTTTCTCTTCGAGGATGGAGCTTCTGGTCGGAAGGAGATGTCGATTGTATCGTCACAAATGCCCCTGATGTTGTGCTTACAAGGCTTGCATATATCATCGGCACCGAGGTTCATTTTCAGGGTAACATCGCGGTCGGCAAGAACCTTCCGCGCAACGATATGAACAGCATGTCCATACGGGCTTGGCTCGAATGTCTCCTGCCCTCCTCCGTAATCGGAGATGATGTCGATAAAGTGGTGCGGTTTTATACTGATCATGTTGGTCATTTTTTTCCTATCTCCAAGACGCAAATCGGGTAGATCGTTTCGTGGATCTCAATACACAGCGGCAGTTTACAATGTGCAAGGTTTCTGATCCTGACAGGAATCGTACATACGAGTACGGCGAGAGTCAAGCAGCGCCGCCGCCGCCTGTACCAAAACTGTACTTTTGGTCGGTGACCTTTGAGCTTCCGGTTAGTATATTTACTTTAGAAGGTATATGCAGGGGGAAATGATGTTTGCGTTGAAAAAAAACAAAGTCAGAATTCTATCGATTGATGGAGGGGGTATAAGGGGTATTATTCCTGCCCTTATTCTCAAGGATATACAGAGAAGATTGAGAGAGCGAAAAAATTCACACGCATTTCATGAGATATTTGATCTTATTGCCGGTACATCCACCGGTGCGCTCATTGCCGCAAGCCTGACAATGCCCGGGAGGTATCCACACGATTTCCGGGTTTATTTGGATGAACCCGCCCTGGAGATCGATGACATGGTTAATTTTTATCTAACTCGGGGAAAGGAGATTTTTCCGCCAGGTTTTTCAAACAATATCAGAGCAGTAGCTCAAGTATTCAGAGAAAAATACAGCGGAAATCATATTGAGAGTATCCTCGAAGAAATCTGCGGCAGCGTTACACTGGCGGATTGTCTTACGAATCTGCTGATTCCCTGTTATGACACTGAAAGAGGAAAGCCTTATATTTTTCAAAAAAAATCTCCCGCCGGAGATCAGAATCATGATCTTAATTTTTACATGAAGGATGTCTGCCGGGCTGCCAGCGCAGTGCCCTCGTACTTCACGCCGGCTAAAATAAGTCCTGTTCCCTCTGATGGGCAGGAATTCTGCCTGATTGACGGGGGTGTATTTGCGAGTAATCCGGCCATGTGCGCTTATATGGAAGCGAGGAAACTGTACCCTCGGGCGAAGGAATTTGTCATTCTATCGATAGGCACCGGCACTAACAGTAAGGGTTATTCGTTTAATGATTTACAGGATTGGGGGTACGTGGAATGGCTGAATCCGCTTAAAGGAGCTCCCTTGATTCGTATCATGTTGAAAGGACAGAGTGAGTGTGTGAACAACCAGCTGCAAAATTTACCCGGAGTAAAATTATTCAGAATTAACGGCAACCTCAACGGCTGCAGCGAAGATCTGGATGATGCCAGCGAGCAGAACCTGCAAAAGCTTCAGGAGCTTGCAGGATCCATTATAAAAAAACGGGATGAAGAATTGGATCTTATCTGCAAAGTACTCTAAAGGTTTCAACTGCTCCTACCGCGTAGGTGGGCTATACTGCAAATTTGCCGTATACTCACACTGGTTAGCCGGACAAGGAGGGAAGTCATGAAAGTCTTTGCATTGGGAGGAGTCTAGAACGCGCAGAAAAGGCTGCCACAGAAATCGGCGAGAAGGCCGTCGCAGTCCATGCTGACGGCGCCGATGAACAGAAGCTGACTTCGCTGTTGGCAGGCTGCGATATCATCATGAACGCTGCGACAAACAAGACGGTTCTCCCCGCCATACAGGCTGCGATACGCACCGGGACGCACTACTGCGATGTAAATGTCGTTAACGAACAGGTGCTGCAGCTTGCGTCCGAGGCGGAGGCTGCCGGCATTACCTCGATCGTCGCCAACGGCATAGGCCCTTGTATCACCAATCTGATGGGAGTGCATGTGGCCAGTCAGCTGGAGGAGGTGGAGCAGCTGCAGCTCGGGTTTGCCATTATTTTCAACGGGCTGAGCGGGCGGGGACTGACACCTCGACAGTGGCTCGATGAACCCCGGTAGAGCCTTACCACTCTGCACGAATTCAGGCCGTTTATTACGGGGATGTTGCGGGGAGTGCAGAAAAACGGCATCCGGACAGTGCTTGATTACAAGGATGGCCGGTGGGTGGAAACCGATCCTGTCAGGGGCGGCCTTGACGTTCCGCTGACGCAAGGCGGCACCATCACCGCATACCCATATGCCAGTAGTGAACCGCTCTGGGGATCACTGCCAGATGATCTCTCCAGGGTATTGCCGGTGGAAATATTTTTCAGCCCACTCCCGCCGCAGCTTCACGACGTGCTTAGAGAACAAGCTTTACGCATACTCGGAGGAGAGATCGACTCTGAAACTGCTGCAAAATCCTTCTACGATACCGTTGAGAGTGATCCTCGCCGCTGGCTTACACTACCGGACGACTTTGTCCCAATCCCGAAAATGTGGGTACGCGCCGTGGGTCGCAAAGAGGGCCGCGCGGCACGCTGCAGCTGCTGGTTCACAGCTCCCATAT
>CBDUZM010000080.1:0-9750 GCA_965371685.1 uncultured Spirochaetaceae bacterium
TCCCGTGGTGTGGTGGCGGTAACGGGCAGGGAAAGAGAAATTACCAATGAAGATATCGACAGGGTGATCGATGCAGGGAAAGCTATTGCCTTTCCCATGGATCGTGAAGTTCTCCATGTAATACCCCAGGAATTTATTGTAGACGACCAGAGAGGCATTCGAAACCCCCTGGGCATGATAGGAGTTCGACTCGAAGCGGAGGTGCATATAATTACCGGTTCGGTGAGCTCTGCCCAGAATATCGTGAAATGTGTCAACCGGGCGGGATTTAAAGTTTATGACATGATTCTTGAGCCTCTCGCATCCTCAAAAGCCATCTTAAAAACCGATGAAAAAGAACTGAGTGTGATGGTAATTGATATGGGCGGCGGAACGACGGATGTTATTGTCTATCTTGAAGGCTCCCCCTACCATACGGAAGTGCTCCCGGTGGGCGGCGACCAGGTGACCAACGATCTTTCCATTGTCCTCAAGACCCCTATGGAAGCGGCGGAGGCGATAAAAAGGGAGTCCGGCTGCTGCTATATGGACCTTATTCAGGGGGAAGAAGAGGTGAGCATCCCGGGAGTCGGAGGAAGAGCGCCCCAGAGAAGATTGAAGAAGGATATTGTAAAGATTATCCAGCCTCGAATGGATGAGATACTGACTTTGGTAAAGAAACAGCTCGATGAAAAAGGCTACTTGAGGCTTCTGGGTGGTGGTGTGGTTCTTACCGGAGGAGGTTCTCTCATTCCGGGTACGATCGAGCTTGCCGAGGATGTGTTTGGTCTGCCGGCACGCCTGGGTTACCCCATCAAGCTGGGCGGACTGGTTGAGGAGTATTCCAGCCCGATTTATGCAACGGGGATCGGGCTTGTTCTCTACGGTGCTCAAACAAAGGAATCGCGGGGATACCAAAATAATAAAACACCCGTAAGCTTACGGGTCACAATAAATAGAATAAAAAGCTGGCTCAAGGAGTTCTTCTAAAAAAGTATAGCTTTATTACTGGGAGGGGAAAATGAATATCGAGCTTATCGAGGAAAGGGTACTCACCCTGACCGCAATCAAGGTTGTCGGCGTAGGCGGAGGAGGAAGCAATGCGGTAAACCGCATGATCGCTTCGAGCCTTCGGAATGTTGATTTCATTGCCGTTAACACGGATCTGCAGGCTTTGAATCTATCGAAAGCGCCGATCAAGGTAGCCATAGGCAGCAAGCTTACGCAGGGGCTGGGAGCGGGGGGAATCCCGGAGATCGGTGAAAAAGCCGCTCTGGAAGACAGGGACAGCCTGGAAAATATCGTGGGTGGCTCTGATATGATCTTTGTCACAGCCGGGATGGGCGGCGGCACAGGAACCGGCGCTGTCACCGTTATCGCCCAGGTAGCGAGAGAAATGAATATCCTGACCGTAGCGGTGGTTACAAAGCCCTTCGATTTCGAAGGACAGAAGAAGAGGCAGATCGCAGAAGAGGGTATCGATAAACTGCGTGAATCGGTAGACACCCTTATCGTCATTCCAAACCAGTACCTCTTAAAAATTGTGGAAAAGCGGACACCTATCAGAGAAGCGTTTTACATGGCTGATGATGTTCTCCGGCAGGGAGTTCAAGGCATTTCCGATCTTATTACAGAGGCGGGGGAGATCAATATAGATTTCGCCGATGTCAGGACTATCATGAAAGGTAAAGGCGACGCATTGATGGGTATCGGAGTCGGTTCAGGAGATAATCGTGCCGTAGACGCGGCGACCAATGCGATCAATAATCCTCTGTTGGAAGATGCCAAGATAGAAGGCGCTAAAGGTATTCTGGTTAATGTGACAGGGGGCGCGGATCTCTCTTTGTCCGAATTTGAAGAAGTGCTCAAAATAATTACCGCCAACGCGGATCACGACGCCATTGTAATAACCGGGCACACCCTCGATACATCTCTTGACGAACAGATTAAGGTCACTGTAATAGCTACAGGTTTCAACTCGCAGCGGGAAAGCTGCAGACCGCTTCCTGAAAAGGAAGAGAAGCTCGATGCAGAGCTGATTTCCTGTGAGGAGTGGATAAGAATGAGCAAAGGGATCAAGAAAAAGCCCGATGGAAACGGGGATTATCTGATGGGCAGGAATTCCAGGGAAGCGGATCTCTGTGTGCCCACTATTCTGAGAGAGGGTGAGAAAAAATTCGTGAGCCAGGGAGAGGCTTAGGCTCATTCGGCAGGAAGGATTATATGGATAAGAAAAGAATCCTGTCAGACTTTGAAGATTACCTGAACGCGGAACTGCGTCTGGCGGGAATATCAGTATCGACCTATCTCGTAGAATGCAGGATATATTTGGAATACCTGGAGCGTAATGGACAAAAGGTGGGATCGGTCACCGGATCCGACCTTATAAGCTTCCTGGTAGAGCGTCAGGTATCCGGTATCTCCCAGAGAACGATAGCAAAAACCATCAGTGCCGTCCGGTCTCTATTCACATTTCTCGTTCTCGATGGCACATTGGCGGCTAATCCTGCAGATTTGATAGAAACACCCCGAATTCCTCGAAAGATTCCACGGGTATTCTCCCGTCAGGAGATAGATGAGCTCTTTTCCCATTTTAACATTTCCACCCCCACGGGACTGAGGGATCGGGCCCTCTTTGAGCTTATCTATTCTGCAGGTTTGCGGGTTTCGGAAGCTGTGAATTTGTCGCTGGATAGGGTTTTTCTTAATGAGGGAATGCTTCATATAACGGGTAAGGGAAGCAAAGACAGGTATTCTCCTCTCGGTGAGATAGCCGTGATGTGGCTTCGTCGCTATCTAACCGAGGCAAGGCCTATACTGGCAAGGGGAAACAGGGTGGGCTGCCTTTTTCTCAACCGCAGGGGACAGAGCCTGACAAGGAAAGGCATGTGGAAACGGTTTAAAGAAACGGCGGATAGAGCAGGCCTGGAAGGTAAGATCCATACCCTCAGGCATTCATACGCCACCCACATGCTGGCCGGCGGGGCGGACCTTCGCTCGGTTCAGGAGCTGCTGGGCCATGCCGATATAGGCACAACTCAGATTTATACGCACGTGGGGGAGAAAGAGCTTAAAGCTTACCACGATAAATACCATCCCCACGCATGAAAAGGCAGGAGAGAAAAAGGTATGTTTATTAAGGGTAGAAGCAGATCGATTTATGTCCTTACACTTGTCATACTGGGCTTTATGGGCTGCCAGAAGCAAGTCAGCCTGGACAACCTGGAAACTCTGGCGGCCATGGACAACCCGGAGTATAAGGGAGAGCCTGTTTCAAAAGCGACGATAACAGAGGTGCGGAAAGTGCTCAAACTTTACAATGACGACATCGAGCGGCAGATCGCGGGTATTGAGGAGCTGGGTGGTCTATACAGGAGCCTGGCGCTGAAATACCTGGATATAGATATGCTGAATACACGTATAAGGGGGCTGCTCCTGCAGGAGGAAAAGGCGCCTCCCCTTTATCAGAGTGACTCTCTTTACTACTCCGCTCTTGCGATTGAATACATGGATATGAAAATCTACCGTGAAGCGCTGATAAATCTCGAAAAGGCTATCGGTTTTTTTCCTCAAAATAAATTGCTCTATTACTATGCGGGAATCAGTGCAGCGAATATTGGAAAATCGTTTGTAAGAGAAGAGATGACGGATGAAAGGGAGAAATGGGAGAGAGATGCAGAAGCCTATTACATGCGGGCTCTTGAGTTGGATGAAAAATACGCCGATGCCCTCTACGCTCTTTCAGTGCTGCTCTTTTACGAGATGGAAAGACCGTACGATGCGGAAAAGCTGCTTGAAAAACTGCTGGAAGTTCAGGCCCGGTATACCGACGCCAGGTTTCTGCTTGCCAATGTGTACTACGTTACCTCACGCTTCGATGATGCTGTCGAGCAGTATGAGCTTATCGAGCGATCGAACACCTCTAAGCTTAAGAAGCAGCAGGCAAAACTGAATAAAGAAAGGATATTGGCGGAGCTTTATGAATTGCGTTAGCAGAGAATTGAAAGATTCCCGCTTCCTCGCCCTCAACCGCGTACCCTTCCTGAAAGCCAGGGAAAAGCTGACGCTTATGCATGAGTTCGCCGATATTTCCGATGTTTTCCGCCTTTCCAGGAGGGATTTACAGTATATCCTTGGACGGAGGATAATGAGTGAGCGCTGGCGCCCCGGCGAATTTCTCAGACAGGGAGAAGAGGACCTTAAAAATTTGACGCAGGATACTATTCGCTGTATTTTCTATGAGGACAGAGAGTATCCGCCCCAGCTGAAGGAAATTCCTGATTCTCCTTTCCTGCTTTTTGCGCGCGGCAAGGCGCCGGATTATTCACGGCCCTGTGTCGGGGTAGTGGGCACACGGCACCCTACCAGCACCGCACGATCGGCGGCTTTCAGCCTCGGTCTCGATCTTGCCCGGTTGGGTGTGCCTGTGGTATCCGGGCTGGCAAGGGGTATTGATGCGGAAGCTCATATCGGCTGTCTGGAGGGAGGCGGAACGGCAATTGCCGTGTTGGGTAATGGGTTGAACACTATCTATCCGCCTTCGAGCAGAAAAATCGGAATGGAAATATTGAAACAGGGCGGCATGCTGCTGAGCGAGTATACACCGGAAACTCCTCCTGTCAGGTATAATTTTCCCGGAAGAAATCGCATTATCAGCGGCCTGTCACGGTCTGTCGTGGTGATACAGGCCCCTGAACGTTCCGGCGCCTTGATTACCGCCGACTTCGCACTTGATCAGGGCAGGGACTTATTTGTGCACCAGGCGGGTCTCGGCGGGGTCGCGGGACGCGGATCTGCAAATCTTCGAAGGGACGGCGCCGGTGTCATAAGCGGAGGAAAGGAAATTCTCGAGGATTGGATGAATTTTCATTGCCGCCGCCTTCCGGAGGGGAGTAACGAAGATCCGGGAAAAGCCGAGGAACCGGGAAGAGACGAACCGGGCGGCGGAGGACCGGGCTGCAGGCTGGCTCATCTGCTGGAGCTCGAGCTGGAAGGTCAGGTAACCCTTCACAACGGAGATTATTTTTCGAAGCGGGACGGTGTGTAATGAGGCTTGATATGGTGGGTCAGTATCTGGACTATCTCAGAAGTGTCCGGAATCTGTCAGAGAACACCATCAAGGCTTATAGTCGTGATATCTCTCTTTTAAACGGGTTTTTGCAGCAACGGGAGTACGAAGAAGGGGATATCCGTTTTGCGCGGGCTTTCGTAGGGTCACTGTCAAAACAGGGCCTTTCGTCGAGAAGTATAAACCGTATCCTCTCGGCGGTGAGAGGTTACTTTCGCTTTATACAGAAATTCGACGAAGTTACGATAAACGCCGATCCTTTCTCAGGTGTTAAGGGACTCAAGCTTCAGAGGAAGCTTCCCCCATTTCTCTTCGAAGAGGAGGCGGATAAGATTTTATCTGAAAGCGGTTCTCGCTTTTATGAGCTTCGCAACCAGGCGATCTTTGAGTTTCTATACTCCACCGGGTGCCGCGTTTCAGAAGCAGTAGCTCTGAACATAGCGGATCTGGATTTAAGGGAAGGCGTTTTGCGTGTGGTAGGTAAGGGAAGAAGGGAGAGGATGGTTTTCATAGGTAAAAAAGCTCGAGGCATACTTAATAGTTATCTGATGAAGAGGCAAAACGTGGTTCCCCGGGAGAGGCGGGAGAATGCACTGTTTGTCAATGCGAAAGGCAGGCGTCTCGGCGTCCGTGGTGTCAGGTATCTTCTTTCCAGACGCCTTAAAGAGATCGACTTCAACCGGCCGGTCACCCCGCATACGTTCCGACATTCATTTGCCACTCATATTCTGAACAGGGGAGCTGATATAAGGATCGTTCAGGAGCTGCTAGGGCACGCAAGCCTCTCCACAACTCAAATTTATACTCACGTGGGAATCGAAAAGTTGAAGGAAGTCTATAAAAAAGCTCATCCCCTCGGAGAGAGGAAGAGGAGATAATGAAAGCATTTAGAGGGACAACGGTAATTGCAGTTAGGAGAGCCGGGAAACTTGCTGTAGGCGGTGACGGTCAGGTCACTATGGGCAATACAGTCATGAAATCCAACGCTAAAAAGGTAAGAAGAATTTTTGACGGAAAAATACTGGTGGGTTATGCCGGTGCAACGGCCGACGCCTTCACTCTCTTTGAAAAGTTCGAAGACAAGGTGAGGGAGTTCGGAGGCGATCTGACCAGATCAGCCGTGGAGCTGGCCAAGGACTGGAGAACCGACAGGATTCTGCGGCGTTTGGAGGCGCTTCTCCTGGTGGGCAATACAGAGAGGACCCTTCTCATTTCCGGCACCGGCGATGTGGTGGAACCGGAAGAAGGGGTTATTGCCATCGGATCGGGAGGGAATTACGCTTATGCCGCAGCCCTTGCGTTTTTAGAGAGCCCCGATCTATCTGCCAGGGAAATCGTGGAAAAATCTCTCGGGATCGCATCAAAAATATGTATCTATACAAACAATACCATTGTAGTGGAGGATTTGGACAGATGATCGATTTGGATAAATTAACGCCAAGAGAAATCGTAGAGGAACTCGACAAATATATAATCGGGCAGGAAAAGGCAAAAAAAGCGGTTGCCATAGCCCTGCGAAACAGGATGCGGAGGCAGAAGCTTCCGGAGGAGCTGAGGGACGAAGTGGCGCCTAAAAATATTATAATGATAGGACCCACCGGGGTGGGAAAGACGGAAATAGCCCGCAGGCTCTCCCGCCTGTGCGGGGCGCCGTTTCTCAAGGTCGAGGCAACGAAATACACCGAAGTGGGATACGTGGGAAGGGACGTGGAGTCCATGATCAGGGACCTCATGTCGGCAAGCGTATCCATGGTGAAGCAGGAGCTGCAGGAAGGGGTTAAGGAGGAAGCCTACAAACGGGTGGAGGAAGGCCTCCTCGATCTTCTCCTGCCCGGTATCAAGAAAGCCCCGGTCAAAGCTGTTCCTTCCATTGAAGAAGCTGCAGAACAAACGACCACGAAAACACGGGATAAATTTCTCCAGATGCTGCGGGACGGACTCCTGGAGGATAAAAAGGTGGAGGTCGACGTTACAAAACGCTCCTTTCCCTCCATGCAGGTTTTTTCCGGAACCGGCTTCGAAGAGATGGATATCAATCTCGGGAGCCTAACCAATATGTTCGGAAACAAGAAAAAGCGTAAAAGTGTCTCGATCAGGCAGGCAAGGGAGCTGCTCCTTGCAGAAGAGATGGACAAACTGGTGGACATGGACCGCGTCGTCGAGGTGGCCAAAGAGAGGGTGGAGGAGATGGGAATCGTTTTTCTCGACGAGATCGATAAAATCGCGTCCAAGGACAATCGCTATGGGGCCGAAGTGTCTCGAGAAGGAGTCCAGCGGGACATACTTCCCATCGTCGAAGGGTGTAATGTCCATACCCGATACGGTATGATCGATACGGCTCATATTCTTTTTGTCGCTGCCGGTGCGTTTCACTCGAGCAAACCGTCCGATCTCATTCCAGAGCTTCAGGGGAGGTTTCCGCTCAGGGTGGAGCTGAGCGCGCTGACAAAGGAGGATTTTGTAAAGATACTCACACAGCCCAAGAATGCACTGATACGCCAGTACACTGAGCTGATAAATACGGAAAACGTTAAGTTGGAGTTCGATGAGGAAGCTATCGATCGAATTTCCGAGATCGCCACGGAGGTGAACTCCCGTTCCGAGAACATCGGCGCCCGGCGTCTTCATACGATCATGGAGTGCCTGCTCGAGGAGGTTTCATTTAATGCGCCCGAAATTGAAGGGCAGACCGTAAATATCACGAAGAAATATGTGGATGAAAGACTGAAGGATATTATCGAAGACAGGGATTTAACCCGTTTCATTCTTTAAAAAGATAAGATTAACTGGAGACCGATTTTGGCCGAAAATGTTGATGAGGAGTTATAGGGATGTTTTTTAGCGGTTCGTTTGGCAAACATATAGATATAATCCACAGGACGATGAACGCGTCTGCTCTCCGTCAAAACGTGATAGCCGACAATATTGCCAATTCCGATACGCCGAATTTCAAGAGGAGCGTGGTGAATTTCGAATCCGAGCTCAAGAGGGCTCTGGATTCTGAAAAGGATAAGCCATTCCCCGCCCTTCTTACAGACCCCCGCCACATTTCGTTTTCCGCTTCCAGGCCGAAAGACTACAGGCAGGTCCGGGCAGCGAGGGTATGGGATTATCTCACCACTTCCAAGAATAACGGCAATAATGTGGACATTGAGCAGGAGAGCATGAACCTGGTGGAGAATCAGCTTCTATACACGCTCCTGACGAGTGTAATAACGAGTGAGTTCAACAGGGTCCATCTAGTGCTGAAATAGGAGATAAGAGGAGAGTATGGGTTTATTTTCGAGTATTAATACAGCTTCTTCGGGACTGACTGCCCAGCGCACACGTCTCGACGTGATTGCGAATAACATAGCCAACGCGAATACCACCAGGACCACCGAGGGGGGACCGTTTCGTAGAAGCCGGGTGATATTCAGGCCGCGGGTCTCCCAGCCGTACTGGAGGGGACCTTACCTGCCCGAATACCTGGACAATGGGGTAGGCCGGGGGGTCAGGATAGTCAAGATTGACGAGGACTACGATTCCGAGCCCAGGCTGGTATATGACCCGACCCATCCGGATGCCATCAAGACGGGACCGCGAAAAGGCTATGTGGAGTTTCCCAACGTGAATGTGGTCAACGAAATGGTGGACATGATTTCCGCATCACGGTCGTACGAGGCGAATGTGGCTGTAATCAACGGTTCGAAGAGTATGTTTATGAAAGCGCTCGATATAGCGCGCTAGTATATAAAACCATGATGATGGGAGGAAATCATGTTTCTTTTACCTGAGCAGACTACGGGGCATATCGTTGCTCTACAGAAGACAGACCCGAGGCATCTGGATGGTTCCGTGACCCGGATCGCCGGGAAGAAAGCGCCGGTTGAAAGCTTCGGCCGTCTTTTTGCACAGGCTCTGAGTAATGTCAACGATCTTCAGCTGAACAGCATGGATTTGAGCCAGCGAATGATAACCGAGCCCGAATCGGTTAATATAGAGGATGTCACCATTGCCCTGGCAGAGGCGAACCTTTCCCTGTCCATGACAAAAGCAATCGCGGATGGGGCAATCAGGGCTTACAGAGAAATTATCAGTATAAGGTGATATTTAACTAGTTTATTGTTCATAGTTCGTAGTTAAGGGGAGGGGAAATGAACGAATTTATAAGAAATTTTCTTAACCAACTAAAAGAGCTTTGGGGTAAATGGTCCAATACCCAGAAGATAATCCTGTTTTCCGTTATCGGGATTTCGCTTCTCGCCGTTATCCTGCTAGTCGCATTCACAGGCAAACCAGGCATGGTGCCTCTTCTTTCCAGTCCCATACAGGATGAGGCGACCCTCAACAGGATAATCATGAAGCTGGACGAGGAAATTCCGGACCAGTTTCAAGTCCGTTCCGACAACATCATTCTCGTTACAGATCAGAGGACAAAGAGGCGGATGATCGGGGTGCTTATGCGGGAAGATCTAATACCGGAAGATACAGATCCGTGGGCTATCATCGATTTAGACCGCTGGACCCTGACCGACTTCGAGAGAAAGATAAACCTGAGGCGGGCCATCACGGACAGGCTGGAGCAGTTTATCGAAGCGCTGGATTACGTGGATGCGGCGCAGGTAATGATCGATCTGCCTGAAACCACCCTCTTCTCGGAAGACCAGAAGGAATACACCGCTTCGATCCAGATCACACCCAAGCCCGGTTTCGACAACGAT
>CBDUZM010000081.1:0-9553 GCA_965371685.1 uncultured Spirochaetaceae bacterium
TTCATGAATCAGTATGGTACCGTTCACCTGCGTCGCTACGACCAGGGCTATACTCGTCAGGTCGGGCGCAAATCCAGGCCAGGGTGCGTCGTCTATTTTTGGCACCATTCCTCCAAAATCCGGTACAATGTTAAGGTCCTGCCCGGCGCCTATCCGTATGGTATCTCCTTCGGTCTCCCAGCTTATACCCATCTTGCCGAAAGCAATCTTTGTCATTCTCTGGTGCTGAGGCGCGGAGTTTATAATCTCCAACTCTCCGCGGGTGACAGCTGCCAGACCGATGAATGAGCCCACCTCCATATAATCCGGACCGATCTTGAATTCCGAACCGGATAATTTGGATACACCTTTTATCCTGAGGATATTAGAGCCGATCCCGGTTATTTTCGCTCCCATCTGATTCAGCATAAGGCACAAATCCTGCACATGAGGTTCAGCCGCTGCGTTTTCTATTACCGTTTCGCCTTCAGCCAGCGTCGCCACCATGATGGCATTCTCTGTAGCGGTCACCGACGCTTCGTCCAGGAATATATCTTTACCTACCAGTTTGTTGGCCTGTATAATATATACTCCATCCACATCTATCCTGGCGCCGAACTCCTTGAGAGCGAGGAAATGGGTGTCCAGACGGCGCCTTCCTATGATGTCCCCCCCGGGAGGCGGTAGAACAATCCTGCCCATACGTGCCAGAAGAGGCCCGGTAAAAAGAATAGATGCCCTAATCTGTCTGGCCAGGTCTGAAGGGATCTCCTCACTCTTAATGTCGCTCGTGGTTATCCTGTATGTCTGATCCTCTTTTTTCTCTATTGTGGAGCCCATTTTTTTAAGAATCGCCAACATTACACGAACATCTTCTATATCCGGTATATTCCTGAGTACGACGGGTTCATCGGTCAGCAGGGTTGCAGCCAGGCAGGGAAGTGCCGCGTTTTTATTTCCGCAGGGCTGAATTTTCCCTGAAATCGGATAGCTGCCTTCGATCACATACTTATGCATTTGCATTCAATCTAAAAGCTTATCGTTTCCCTGTCAATAAGCGGCCGGATGAGCAAAGCAATTCTCATAGATGAAAATTTGTTCATTTTTTTGATATTTCGAACTTCCTGTGATATAGTTTTTATTATTAAAAATTATTATCAGCTGTTTGAGGAGTATATAGATGAAAAAAACATTTTGTATACTTTTGCTGCTTTCAATAGGAACCTTATTCTGCTACAGCCTTGATATTACAGATTCTGATACGTGTCCAATTTGCGGCAGCAGTGGCGTTTATCAGGGAAATGTCTGGGATAGTGGAGATGGCACTCCCGGACATGATCACATGTACCTTAAGGAATATAAATGCAGTAATCCCGCCTGTAACCACACTTTTTACAATATAATCCATGAGCATAACCAGGTTTACGATCCCTCTTATGAAGGCAACGAATATGAATCCATCTCGGATTCTGAACACAAGATAATAATGGTGTGCCAGCATGATCCTTGTAAACCCTTTAGAAAAGATGATGGAACAGCGCCTCATGAAATGTCTTGGGACGATACAGCTTATAAATGCGGTTTATGTGAATATGTTGACACTGAAAATTCCGGAAAAGCAGAGGAAGTTGAAGAAGCCTTTGGAGAAGCTGAATCCACGGCAAATGAGTCGAGTGGAAAATCGGCTTTCGTTATATCGGAATCAACTGCGAGCGAATCTGAAAGCGCTGATGGGGACGGAGATTATTCTACGGCGGAGACAAAGGAAGGATTGGGGGATGATGAGGCTGAGGCTGCCGCAGGAGAGCAGACAGAAGCCGAAGCCCTTAAGCAAGCGGTTGATGATTTAAATGCCGGGATAGCACAACAAGAAGAAGACACAAGACAATTTACTGAAACAGAAAACAAAGAAAAGACATGTCCTATATGTGGGCAGCCTCTTATAGCCGGGAATCCTGTTAATGTCATAAACGGCGCGAAGATAGAATATTTAAGAGATTATGAGCTTCCGGGACCAGGATTATCAATAGTGATTATACGCAATTATAATAATCAGAGGGAAGAAGCCCTGTCTATCGGCGCAGGCTGGGAATTGAATTATGACAGCAGGATTATTTTCGGGGTAAAACCGCGTGCAGATGAAGCATATGACCTGGCTGTTGAGCAGCTGGGGAAGGCAAGAGAGGCTTTGGAAGATGCCGAAGCGGCAATAGCGAATGCTGTTAGCTATTACAATAGCGCGATTGATTATTATTATGCAGCGGCGGGACATTATGATAATGCCGAAAAAGCCTTAGCCAGGGCGAAGGCTGCCCTGGATGAAGGGGAAGAGAGCGCTGAAGCTTTATATAAAAGAGCGGTGGAGCTGCTGGCAGATGTGTATAATCTTGATTGGCCGGATCATGCCGGCGATTGTGAAGCTCTCCTGCAAGCTGAAAGTAATGCCGAAGCAGCGGTGGCCCTGGCTTTGGAGAGCCTGGAAGAAGCCATAGAGGCTTATAATGCCGCAAAGGCAAGATATAATGCATGTAAGGACGATAAAGAAGGCGCGGAGCGGCAGGCAGGGAGAGTGGAAGAAAGCTTGAGAATATTCGAGACAGTAACTGCGCCCGGAATAATTGATGCAATAAATGCTGTTGTATTATATCTTGAAGGAGAAGAAGAACGCTTAAAAAAAGAGCTTGATGTGGCTGACGCACAGAGGGCGAGAGACAAATATGTTATAGATCCCGCGCATCCCGACCAGACATTATTCGGGAACGGATATGTGCTCTGGGTGGATGATATGGGCACCGAGAGGCTTTTTATTGCCGACAGTCCTGTTGTGCCTGAAAGCCAATCCTATCTGCCCGAAGGTGAGATGAATGTCTGGCCTTATGGTGCTGATTTTTCCCTGGTATTCGGCCGTGAATGGCGGATGAGGATGGCGCCTGACGGTTCCTCTGTTATCTGGTCTGAGGGTTTGGGCAAGAAGTATGACTACAACAGTTACGGCAGGTTGACAGGCATAGAAGACCGCCAGGGTAATCGTATCAGCGTTAATTTTGAGGGAAGAGACTTAAAGCTTGTCAAAGATGGATTTGACAGGTCAATTACAGTTAACACCAATTCCGACGGTAGAATTACCCGAATAACAGATTTTACCGGAAGGGAAATAAAGTACAGCTATTCCGGCAGGCTGCTTGCCTCCTACACCGATACAGAGGATTACAGATATGAATATGGTTATGACAGCGACGGGAACTTGAGCCTCTGGGTAAACCCTGACGGAAGCAATCGCAGGTATTACTATCAATATATCGATGGTGTTTTCAAGGTTGTGCGGGAAATCGACGAGCTGGGATATGAGCAATTCTTCGATTACCAGGAAGGCTTGACTGTTCATATAGACAGGAGAGGGGAGAGAAAGGAATACAGCATAAGCGGGGATTATCGTATAGAGGCAATAATCGACAAAAACGGGGGCATGGAAAGCAATATATTCAGCCCCCAGGGCGATAGAATTCTTCACATTGACAAGGCGGGCTATGAGCACAGTTGGGAGTATGACGGCGGGGGGCATGCAATAAGCGAAGAGCTGCCTTCGGGCGCCGTAATCACGAGGGAGTTTCACGAAGTTTTCGGCGTAAAGACAAAAGAGACGATTGCCACTTCGAGCGGCGTAATCGATATTGCATATCAATATGTAGAGACTGGAAACGGAATAGGCAAATTAGAGAAGATTACCTACTGCGATCCTGAAACCGGGACCCTGGACGAAAATATATACAGGGAGTACAGATATGACGGCGCGGGAAGGCTTGTATGGACAAGGGACAGGAACAACGATGTAACCAGGTATGTATACACTGATATGTATCCTCTTGAAGGATCGAGCGTGGAAATAATTCGTGATGTGGACAGCACGGTTTTGGTTTATGATGAGCTTTCGAGAATGGTCCGGTACCGGCGCGGCGATATAATAATCGAATACTTCTATGACGCCATGAATCGTATTATAAAAGAAGCATACAAGGGCGATTCAAAGGATAAGGTAATAGAGTATGAATATGGTTATCATGGAGTAAAAAAACAGAAAGGGCCGTATTATTCGGATGAGGACGCGCTGTACAGCATGGAATACTCATACAATGATCGAAGGAACCTTACAAGGGTAATAGAGAGAGAAGGAACGCGCACAAAAGAGTCGAGCTATGAATATGACGGAGAAGAGAACGTTGTGGAAGAGACGTTTCCTGACAGCAGGCGGGTATATGCCGAATACGATGCTCTCGGGCAAATAAAGGAGTATGGCTATTTCAAAGAAGGAATAAGGCAGGATTTGCTTGAATACAGCTACGATACAGCCGAAAGATTGACAGCGGTAAGCCAGGACGGGGTTGTTCAGCTTGCCATACAATATCCGAGCGTGTTCAAAGAGATTGAAAGCAGGTACGGCGGCGAGCTCACAATAGAAAGGGTAAAGGACGATCTCGGAAGATTGGAGCGGATAACATATACAAGCGAGGATGGAGTAAGAGAAGAGGAGTTTGCCTACGATCTGTTGGGCCGGCTGGCGGAGAAGACCACAATAAAAGACGGAATAAGCGGAACAGAGTATTTTCTGTATGATCTCGAGGGAAGGCTGATTGAGCATACGGGATTGAGAGGCGGAATAACAGCCTACAGTTACGACGGATTGGGCAGGTTGATAGAAAAAGTCGGGCCTGAAGGGGAAGAGCGCTGCTATATCTACGATGCGGGAGGGAATCTGAAGAAGCTTATAGATCCCGAAAGAGGTGAAACAGAGTATTCATATGACTCTTTGGGAAGAATAAGCGGAATACATTTTCCCGAAGGAAGTTATGAGCTTTATGAATACGATGTTTTTGACAGGGTGACGGAAAAACAGGACAGGAAGGAAGAAATAACGGTAATAACTTACGGAGATCTTGGAGAATATGTAGAGGTTGCCAATCCTGAAGGAGAAAAGGTAAGAGTAGAGTATGATCCGGCTGGAAGGAAGAGGAAAGAGATCGGACCGAGGGGCGAGGCAATATCGTACGGCTATGATCCCTATATGGGGAACCTTGAAAGTGTGACGGGCGCCGAGGGAGAAAGGACCTTTTATGAATATGATGGTTATGGATACCTTGAAAGGGTTGTTTTGGAAGGCGATAATGAGCAGAGAGTGTCGGGCTATACGAGGGATTATTATGGAAGATTAACGGGCAAAACAGGAGAGGAGGGATATACTGTCGGTTATGAGTATGATTACAACGGCAAGCTGCGGAAGCTGACGCATCATGGCCTTAATTCGGAAGACAAGGTCTTGAGGAAATGGAGCTACGACATAGACGGTCTTCTGGTTTCAGAAGAATATGAGCTGGATTATACTACTTATTACAAGGAATACAGCTATGATCTTGAAAACCTGCTTGAAAGCCTGGCGAACTTCAGGGGTGAGGAGACGATATATGGTTATGATTTGTCGGGAAGGCTTGCAAGCATAGACTACCCTGACGGTGAGTGGAATAAATACGAGTATGATAAAAACGGGCGTATTTTAAAACAGATGTGCTCTGATGGATACAGCGCGGTTTATGAATACGATGGGGAAGGGAATCTGACACTGGAAGAAGATGAGAGCACGGGAAAGAGAATACGCTATGCTTACAACCTGGCGGGAGAGCTTGAAAGAATAGAGGGGACAGGGGCAAAGGAGAGAATAGATTATAAATACGATAAGCTTGGAAGGATAATAGAGCTGGCAGCGCAGGGGGATGACAGGATATCCTACGAGTACGACCCGAGCGGCAATCTGATCAGGGTGGAGTATGGAGCGGGCGGCGGAGTTGTAAGTGAATATGAATACGACATGTCCTCCCGCATGAAGTCATACAGGAGCGTAAAGTCCAAGGGCGCCCATGAAGAGCTGATCGACGGTTTTATATACCTCTACGATGGGTTTGGGAACATAAGCTATGAGCTGGATAAGGATGGATATGTCACGAAGTATCTTTATGACAGGGAAGAGAGGGTAAAGAATGTCTGGTATCCGGTGCAGAGGGGTTGGAAAAACAAGCAGGCAGTGAATGAAAGGAAGGCATTGGGGCTTCCTGCCGGAGATGAGGACGGGATCCAATACCTTGAAAGATTGACGGATACAGGCGGAGTGGAAGAAGCGCTGTCAGCAAGATATGAAGAGACATTTGGAGATTGGAAAAGCTTGAGAGCTTCATACCTTGAAGGTCCGTATCATGAAGAGACATTTGCCTACGATGTGTATGGAAGGCGAGAGTCGAAAGAGAACAAATTCGGAAAGATTGATTATTATTATGACGCACAGGATAGGATAAGCAAGGCGGGGAATAAGATTTTCCGGTATGATGAAGATGGAAACAGGATCAGGGACTTCTATGCGGATGAAGCGGCAGATAACACGAGCAGAGAATACAGCTACAGATCGGACAACAGGATGGTTGAGTACAGAGAAGGCGACGGGGATGAATGGGTTTATCGATATGACGGATTCGGTAGGAGGTATGAGAAAGAGCGCATAGAAAGCGTCCAGCCGGCAAAGGATGTGTGGAAGCTGGAGAGAACGCAATATGTTGGTTTAAGCCACATTGTGCTGAGCTGCGATGAGAGTATAGAATACTGGAATGAGAATATTGCCCAGAAAAGCGTCTGGTATTACCCCGGCCCTTTTGGCAGGGCGTATGGAGGAAGGGAGAGTTACGAGAAAAACAACCATGAATGGTCGCCCGGCGGCTGGAAGAGCAGCAGGTATTACCACTATGACATAAGGGGGAGTGTAAGCGCGGTAACACTTGATAAGCCCGGTCTTGCGGGAGAGACATACTATTACGGCCCGTTTGGAGAGATTCTGGACGGGGAGCACAGATGGGGCTGGGAGCATAAAGGAGACCAACACCTCGGTTTTGAGCCGATAGGCTATACAGGAACAAGCATTGATGCGGAGAGCGGTTTGTATCACTACCCGTACAGGGAGTATGATCCTTTGACTGCGCAGTTCACCACCGAAGACCCGATCAAAGACGGTGAGATGTGGTATGCTTTGTGTGCGCAGAATCCGCTCAAATACGTCGATTCCCTGGGGCTGGGAGGTCATGGCAATAATCCAGGGGAATGCGGGGGAAGCGCAATTACAGTTGGTGTGGATTCTTATGAAGAAGAGGGCGGATCCAATGTAAGCACTTATACTCCTGGATCAAAATATTCGTCTGCGCAAAAACCTGCGTCATTGTCTGCGCCGGAACCAGACCCGGCTGCTCCTGACTATGTGGGCATTTATAATGAGCAGGCTTATAGTGACTATATAGATTATCTTGAAAAAAACAGGCTGGCGATTTTGCCTGCCAAGCAGGAACCGAATTATCAAAAGTTTAATAACCGTTGCGCATCTCACGTACATTATGTTTGGGATCAAAAGAAAACTAAACATTATTACAAGGTTTGGGTGGATAAGGGAGGAGGAAGGATAGATGTTATGAACACTGAAGTAATTACCAAGGCGCAATATGATGCAAAGAAAATGGGACTGTCATACTTTTGCAATTTCAGCGCAGCTGCAGCCAGCGTGTCTTTTGGCGGACTCAACCTGCAGAGATTAAAAGAACACGGGCCTCAATTTAATGTTGTGAAAATATACAATAACCTGAAAGCCGGCGTGTACGACAACGATGTGGGCAAGTATATAGAGGTGTCATTCAAAACTGCCTGGGAATACGCAGCGAAAGAAGGACTTGCATTTGCGATTAATCCTGATGACGATGATCCCGCGAAACTTCATATTGCCACCTTTAGTCAAACGAATAATATGCAGGTTTACCATGTGGGAAATAATTGGGATCCAGGATATATGACTATAAATAAAGCTTTTGGATATGAACCAAAACATGAATACATGCACTATTTTATTTGGCTTAAACCGTAGGGGAAAATATTAGGACTATGTAGAGCAAATGAGGGGGGTTTAATGAGAAACAAGTTGTTTATTTTAGCCGCTATTGTATTCTTTACGTCTGTTATGAGCTGTAAAACTGAGACAATAAACGAATCGGAATGCTTATATAAGGCAAGAGTCAACGATAGATACGGATATATAGACAGAGATGGAAATATTGTAGTTGAGCCTGAGTATTATTATGCAGAAGAATTTACTGAAGGATTGGCAACCGTTTCAATTGGCTCGATAGACGGTAAATGTGGATACATTGATAAAACAGGGAAGATGGTGATCGAGCCTAAGTTTGATGATGCATATCCTTTTTCAGAAGGTCTTGCGAGTGTGGAGATCGATAAAAAGTGGGGATTTATCGATAAAACCGGAAATATTGTTGTTGACTTGAAATATTATTTAGCTGGAAATTTCTCTGAAGGTCTTGCTGCGGTAATGGTTGAGGATAAATCTGGAGATATTAGTAAAAATAAATATGGATACATTGACAAAACAGGGAAGATGGTAATCGAGCACCAGTTTGATATTGCATATCCTTTTTCAGAAGGCCTTGCAATTGTGGGGGAACGGAGAAAGGGCGTCAAAGGAGATGATTATGGTTATATAGATAAGAGCGGAGAACTCGTCATAGATAAGCTGTTTTATTTCGCAGAAAGCTTTTCGGAGGGTTTTGCAGCGGTTGATTTTATTGATGGGTATTGTCAAATAATTGATAAAAAAGGAAATATTGTTTTTAATATTGAGAATGTAGCAGTATATAAATCCTTCTCTGAGGGTCTTGCTCCGGTATATATAATAGATAAAGACGCTTATGGTTATATGAACAACAAAGGCGAGGTGGTAATTGAGCCGCAATTTCGCGATGCCATGCCGTTTTCAGAAGGAATGGCGGCGGTGAGCTTGGAATTACAAAGATGGGGATATATAGACAGGACAGGCAAACTTGTTATCGACTGTCAATTCAACAGCAGCAGCAGCTTCAAGAACGGGCTGGCGCAAGTTTCGTTACCTGGTTATAACCGCGGCTATATGGGCTACATAGATAAGACAGGAAAATATATATGGCGTGAGGATGAAGCATTGGGTATAAGACAACCACAAGACAATTAACTTCGTCAGCTCCGGAAGCGTTTTCCGCATATAGTGCGAGCATGTAAACCCTGACTCTTCTCGTCAGTATTCCGTACCTGTCCGTCCTTCCTCTATCGTACCTATTTTTAAGTATAATACTCGAATGATCTTAGGTCCTTTATTTTTCTCTCTATCTCGTGTTCCGGCCAGATATCGTTACAGCTTCCAACAAACCGCCCATCTTTGCGACCAGCGACAACTTCTACTTCCTGATCGCCAGGACAGCTCACTTTCACCGGCTTGCCCTCTTTATCTGTCTCCCATTCAAACTCTTCAAGCTTTAGCTGATCATCCTCTGACGAGGGTTTGCAGCCTCGGATCGCTGTAGTCCGATGCTCCACTTCCTGTTCCCTCATTGCCTTCTCTGCATCAGGCCCTGTGTACCCGCCATCGGTCCACATAGTCTCTACTCCGGTTCGATCTTTTAGATCGTCTATCCCATCTACCATAAGTCTCTGGTCATCCATGACATTAGGAGCA
>CBDUZM010000082.1:0-9412 GCA_965371685.1 uncultured Spirochaetaceae bacterium
AAAGAATTCGAGCTTATTCAAAAAAGATAAAAGGATACCGGGTTATCATATCTGATTTTCCACTGGGCGAATTAGATATTGACGCAACCGTCCTGCCTGTAGAAATGATTTTCCGGCTTTCAGCAGCTCAGAGAGAAGAGTATCCCCTTCCGGCAATCGTCTACGGCAGCCCGTTGCTCTTGAAAAAAGCATTCCTGGCAGGGGCTTTTGATTATCTTAAAAGTCCATGGTCGCCTGAAGAGCTCTTTCTGCGAATGGATAGATTTACCGAAAGGCTTGCGGAATCTTACCGCCTGGCTAACATGGAGCTCAGGGGGAACTCACTCCGTTCAGACAACGGTGAAATCCTTCTTTCCTGTCAGGAATCCCGGGTGCTGAAAGCCTTGCTCAAACAGAAAGGTGAGCCTGTTTCCCGCAAAGTCCTCTTCTATGCACTGTGGGGCAAAATTCCCGTTGGGAACAGCCGGATTATCGATGTTCATATTTCCACGCTGCGGAAGAAAATTCTTTCCCTGGATTCCGGTACGCTTAATGGCAGCCCGATTACCGCGGTCAGGGGAATAGGCTACATGATACCCTTATAAAACCGCTAAGTGCCTTGACAAATAAAGAATGCTGCATCTATTATGTTCCAAACTTTTTCTCTAAAGGAGGAAAAACTTGAATTACTTTTTAACCGAAGAACAACAGATGATGAAGGACCTGGCGGCTCAGATCGCGCGTGAAAAGATAGCGCCAATTGCCGCCGAACTCGACGAAACAGGTGAATTCCCTCACGAAATCGTTAAAATTTTAGGCCAGTCCGACCTCTTCAGGGTTTTTATACCGGAAGAATACGACGGTATGGGAGGCGGCATGTTCGAGATGAGCCTTATAGTAGAGGAACTCTCGAAAGCCTGCGGCGGAATCTCTCTGGCCTATGCTGCATCGGGCCTTGGAACCATTCCGATCATTCTCTTTGGAACCGAAGAGCAAAAGAAAAAATATCTTCCCAGGCTTGCTGCAGGAGAAATTATCGCCGCTTTTGCCTTGACCGAGGCGGATGCCGGCAGCGACGCGGCCTCGATCAAGACCACGGCCAGGCTGGAAGGAGATCACTATGTGGTCAACGGCACCAAGCAGTGGATTACCAACGGCGGAGAAGCTTCCGTCTACACCGTCATCACACTGACAGATCCCAAGCGGGGCGCGCGGGGATCTTCGGCTCTGATCATGGAAAAAGGCATGGAAGGGTTTGATTTTGGAAAGAAGGAAGATAAAATGGGAATCCGCGGTTCCGTTACCCGGGAACTCATATTCCAGGACGCCAAAGTCCCAAAGGAAAACCTTCTTGGAAGAGAAGGTATGGGTTTCCTGGTAGCCATGAAGACCTTCGACCAATCAAGGCCGGGAGTGGCCTCCCAGGCAGTGGGTATTGCCCAGGGAGCGCTGGACAAGGCGGTGGAGTACGCCAAGGAAAGGCACCAATGGGGAAAACCCATCTCTTCTTTCCAGGGTATTCAGTTCATGCTGGCGGACATGGCCACCCAGGTGGAAGCGGCGCGGGCTCTGACTCTGCAGGCGGCAAGACATATCGATTCGGGCGCTAAAAATGTCTCCAAAGAATCAGCTATGGCAAAGCTCTTTGCATCGGATACGGCCATGAAAGTTACAACGGATGCGGTTCAAATCTTCGGCGGATACGGTTACATGAAAGAGTACCCGGTGGAAAAAATGATGCGCGATGCGAAAATAACCCAAATTTATGAAGGCACCAACCAGATACAGAGAGAGGTTATTGCTCTTCGCCTTATCAAAGAAAGCCTTAAAAAACAAACCTGAGCCAAGGGGTAGTTCGAGTGAAAGTAATTGTATGTATTAAACAGGTTCCCGATACGACCAACGTACAGATCAACCCGGAAACCAACACACTTATAAGGGAAGGGGTTGAATCCATCATCAATCCCTTCGACATGTATGCCCTCGAGGAAGGTTTAAGGATCAAAGAGAAACACGGCGGAAGCGTTACGGTTCTCTCTATGGGTCCACCCCAGGTTGAATCCGCTCTGCGGGAGGCTGTCAGCCTGGGGGTGGACAAGGCAGTCCTTCTTACCGACCGGGCCTTTGCCGGCGCCGACACACTGGCTACGGGATACACCCTGGCTGCCGGTATCAACCAACTCGACGGCGCGGATATCATTCTTATGGGCAAACAGGCCATGGACGGGGATACCGGCCAGGTAGGCCCGGGGGTAGCTGAAAACCTGTCTATTCCCCACATAACAGATATTCGAAAGATCGAATCCATCGATGATTCAGGAAATATCATCGTTGAACGTCTTCTCGAAGATGGTTATGTACGGCTCAAGACACATCTCCCCGTGGTTCTTACCGTTGTCAAAGAGATCAACGAGCCCAGGCTCCCCTCATTAAAAGGAAAGATGGCGGCCAGAAAGGCGGAAATCCATAAACTCATCAACGCCGACCTGGATTCGGATGCCGATAGAATCGGCCTCAACGGATCTCCCACTCAGGTAATAAAAATATTTACTCCTCCCAAACCCACAGGAGGCAAGATACTCCAGGGTGAGGTGCCTGAAACTGTAGCTGCCCTTATAAAAGAGCTCAGAGGCGCCGGTCTGGCTATAGGCCAGGAAAAGGAGAATTGACAGCATGGATTCCAATCAAACAGAGCCTATCCAGGTTATTGTAGAAAAATGCGTGGGCTGTAAACTATGTGAGAAGGTCTGTCCCTACGACGCTATTCATGTAATCGACAAGATCGCCGTGATCGATGAAAAGTGCACCCTCTGCGGCGCATGCCTTGAAGCCTGCAAATTCGACGCCATCGTTATTACAAAGCGGACATATAAAGATCAGAACACCGGCGCCTATTCAGGCATCTGTGTCTTTGCTGAAAACCGGTTCGGCAAGCTGGCATCTGTTGTGCAGGAAGTTGTCGGCGCCGCAAGGGAGTTGAAAAAAGACCTCGACAGGACCATAAGCGCCATTCTTCTTGGAAAAGATATAAAAGAAATGGCAGAAGAGCTGATATCGTACGGTGTGGACGAGGTTTGGGCAATCGACGATCCCAAAATCGGCGATTTTACAGAGGACATACAGTCCGTCCTGGTTGCCCGAATACTTATGGAAAAGAGACCTGAAATCTTCCTGGGTGGAGGCACCATTGTCGGGCGTTCTCTCCTTCCCCGGGTTGCCGTAAAACTGCTCACCGGATTAACTGCGGACTGCACCGAATTGACCATCGATACGGATAAAAACCTTCTCAGGCAGACCCGGCCTGCTTTTGGCGGCAACATTATGGCCACAATTCTCTGCCGGAATCACAGACCACAAATGGCAACGGTCAGACACAAGGTTATGAAAGCCGCTGATAAGATCGACGGCCATAACGGGAAAATAATCGAGATGAGCCATATTCCCATCCCCGAATCCGAAATCGAAGTGCTGGATTTTGTGGCGGAAGAGGGTGAAACAGTGAACCTGGCCGATGCGGATATTATCGTCTCGGGAGGACGGGGAATCAAAGATCCCAAGAATTTTGCACTCCTGCGCGATCTCGCCCAGTCGATAGACGCAGCGGTGGGGGCTTCGCGCGCTGCTGTGGATGCCGGCTGGATCCCGTACTCCCATCAAGTCGGCCAGACGGGAAAAACGGTGAATCCCACCGTGTATATCGCCTGCGGAATATCGGGGGCTATCCAGCATCTTGCGGGCATGAAATCATCCGACGTAATAGTAGCGATAAATTCCGATCCCAACGCCCCGATCTTCGATGTGGCCCACTATGGAATAGTCGGCGATCTTTTTCAGGTGGTTCCTGAAATGATAAAACAGATTAAGTGATAATATGCCGAAAAGATAATAGATGAGGACGGCCAGAAACACCATAATCCTGCCAGCCCAATTTTTATTCTATTTCCTGATATTCCTGCTTGTGCTGACTGCTGTGGACTTTCTCCTGGCTCTCGGTATCTCTCCGGAACAACCCGGGATTATCCCATTTCTAATAGATCGTCTTCCCTACACACTAAAAAGCGCCCTCGTCGCTTCCTGCCTGGCAGGATTCCTTGCTATCTTCTTCACCATGTTGAAGAAACCGGGATCCCGCCTGATGAGCTTCATTCTTCTCCTGCTTACCGCCTCGGCAGTGCTTATTTTCGGCCGGCTGGGACTACAAGGTATCCTCCCCCCGGCAATTAGAGAACAGGCGCCGGTTGTTGTTCCAGGGAAATTCCATACCCACCGGGACGGGTCATTCTATGTAGATGAAGTACTTGATGGTAAATTTAACCGTATCGTAATTTTCTCTAAAGATGAAGACTCTGAAGATGAAGAGACGTATAAATCGAAGTATATCCCTTCATCAAGCGTACAGAGAGAAGAGAACAGAATCATCCTGCGGGCCGGAGATGGAGAGGAAATTACCCTCGAAATTTCGAATGAGGAGGAAACCAGGATCCAGCCGGAAAAAAGCTTGAAACCCCTGCTCTCCGAGTATGGACTGCTGAACGGAGAGCTGGACAGCCTTATGGAGAGCAGCTTCCCGGAGTTTATATTACTCTGTGCGGCTCTTGTCTTCGTACTCCTGTCCACACAGGTATTGATGCGCATCAGCCGCTGGCCTTTGTTCAATTTCCTTCTTGTCTTATCGGTAATTCGAGGCATTTCTTTTCTCTATTCATCTTTAAGAAAGGGATCGATCAATGTTCTGGAAATGCTGGTTTCAGAAGGCCTGTTCAGCAGAATTCTTCCTTCACTGCTCTTCCTGGCTTTAGGCGTACTGCTCTCGCTTATAGATATCTTATTTGTTCCATACGATTTCTGGACAAAGGAAGTGGACCATGAAGAGACGCCGTAACCCTTCTACAGAGCGGATCGCCTCGTTCCTGACTCTCTTCTTTCTATTAGCCCTGGCGGCTCTAGTAGTCCATACCTTCGTAGTTTCCAAAGACACTATTTTGCCCGGCTTCAGGTTCAGGGTAAGCTATGCATTCGTCAAAGGCCTTTCTTTGTTTATCCTCTATCTCATTCCCATACAGGCTGCAGGAATCATGCTCGCCTGCTCCCTTGCCTACAAACCCGAAACGGAAAGAGACAAAGGCGCCAAAATACCTTTCCATAATCTTATTTCCGGCACCGTTTTTCTGCTTATCGTATTGACCTGCGCTTTTATTCTTTTGGAAAACGGTCTTCTGCCCTTGCTCCAGAGAAAAACGCAGGAAAAAGAATATCTAAGCCGTCTCGCTGAAGACCACCTTACACAGGCTGAGGAGCTGAAAGAGAAAGGGGATACCGCAAAGGCTGTAGACGCCTACACCCGCTATCTGGCGATAGACACGGAAAACAAGGGAATAAAAAAACAGAGAGAAGAACTCCTGGGCAAGCTTTTAGAAAGCCGTCCCGCGGCGCCCGAAGAAATTAAGGAAGCCCCGGTGGTTGAAAAAAAAACCGGTTATAATCCTCAGATACTTGTACAAAAGGCAAAGGAGTCTATGGAAAAGGAGGACTACTTCTCCGCCCACTACTTCGCCGGTTTGGCTCTTCGGCTGGAAAGTGAAAACAAGAAAGCAAAGTTTCTGCAGGCAGAAGCACAGAAGATGCTCAACAGCTATCCAACCAGGAAATCAGACGACAAAGCCGCCGACCTGTTCAAAACAAAGCTCAAAGGGCTGAGTGCTTTGGAAGCAGAGGATTACATCAGCGCATATTATATATTCAGGGAACTGAGCCTGGACTTCCCTGAAGATACCGAAGTGCCGGAATTTCTGGCAGAGAGTCTTAAAGGATTAAAAGAAATCTCCTTTTTCAAAGACGAAGTGGATTTCAAAGACGAAGCGGAAAACAGCCCGCCCCTCCCGGGCATTTTAAACATCATTTTCATCAATTCAGACGAGAACGGAGAGAGAGAAATTATCCACATTGATAAGCTGGTTAAAAAAAATAAGGATATATATTTCTATGGAATCGAGGTTTTTAAATTTGCCGAAAAGCTGGAGTATCATTTATCAGCGCCGTATGGTAAACTCATCGATAACCACATTAATATGAAATGCCTCGACCGGGAAGGGCAGATTATTCAACCCCTCTATAAATCAGGAACTTCAGGCGATATGGGCGCCATAATACCCCTAAGTGTGCCTGCCGGCTACCTGTCGGCTTTCAGCCTGGAGGAAGGGCGCCTCGACAGGCTGGGTCTGTACGAATTATTTGAGCTGCGAAAGCTGTATGATCGCGCGGGATTTACCGCCATAGAAGTTGAAATGCGTTTACTTATTAGAGTAGCGCGGCCTTTCCTCTACCTCATCCTGGCTGTCCTGGCAGTCGCCATGGGGTGGTCGTATAGAACAAGGTACCTTGGCCGCCCGCCTCTCGTCACTTACATTCTGGTTCCGATCCTGCCTTTTGCAATGGTAATTCTGACGGATTTTGTTCTCCAGGCCCACAAGATACTGCTTAACTTTTTCCTTCTCTCCCTCAGTTTCACCTATGCGATTGTCTTCCTGCTTCTCATAGAGCTGCTTTTCCTCGTTTTCTCTCTCCTTCTGCTCTCGGGTCAAATGAGCGATTAAGTTCTTTAAAAAAAGTGGAACCTTTTGGTATTTCATACGACTAATAGATGAAATCAAGATCAGGAGGAAGGAAATGAAAAGAGCGATTATATTCGGGCTTCTATTACTGCTTGCCGGGGGTATCGGTTTTTCACAGGTCGACGATTACCAAAGGCTGTACAAATTTCTGGAGCTTTCGGAGGAAGAAATTGAATGGTTTGCAGACTTCCAGACCGAAATAGATTTGAGCAAGAGGGAAGCTCAGCTCGAGCTCAACCTTGTCAGAGCACAGCTGGAGAAGCTGCTTTTCCCGGTCAACGTCAACATGAAAGAGGTGGAGAAACTTCTCCGTTCATCGGTCGAATGGCGGCTTCAGATCGAATTGGAAGAGATACGGTGGCGGGTGGAAAGCCGGAAAAAATTGGGCGAGGAGAAGTACCAGAAGCTCCTCCGATTTATGAAAATGGCCGCTCTCCAGAAGCAGAAGGCGGCATCAGCCGGTAAAGAAAGAACCCCGGCGCCTCCCCAAGAGAGAAATCCTGCTCAAGGCGAATAAGCCTCGAGACAAAAATGGAGCCGCAGACTGGAAGACGACAGGATCCTAATCAACGAATTTGTCCAAAAAGGAAACAGGGATGCCTTTGAAAAGCTGGCACGGCGTCATACCGCAGGTATTCGGAGGCTGCTCTACGGCCTCTTCAACGGAAACAGGGAGGACATGGAAGATGCGGAGCAGGAAATTTTTCTGGCCCTCTTCCAGACCCTCCCGCGTTTCAAGGGAAAGAGCTCCTTTAAGACCTTTCTCTACCGCCTCTGCCGGAACAAGGCAATCGACATGCTCAGGAAAAAGGGCCGGGAGAAACGTATTCTCAGATTTTATACGGATTTTTCCGATACGGGCAATCCCGAGGCGATTGTCATGAAACGGGAATCCGGACGGGAAATTCTAAAGCACTTCCGGGAACTGAACCGGGAGGAAAGAACTCTTCTTATATTAAAAGATGTGGAGGGCCTGTCTATCAAGGAGATGGGGCGTATTATGGAAGTACCCCCGGGAACGGTGAAATCCCGTCTTCACCGGACCAGGGAGAAAATGGCAGACCGGTTGGGAGGTATTTCAGAATGGAACAGTATTGCCGGAGCGTGAAAGAAGAGATTCATAATTTTCTGGACAGCGGAAAGAAAATTTCCAGGAACGCTGCCGGGCACCTGAGAAATTGTGCTTCCTGCCGGAGTTTTTTCGCAATCTGCAAGGGCTATCCGGACAATCTGAAAGACGCACTAAACCGGGAGGCGGAACGTCTTGAAGATCCTGATTTCTCCAGGCTGAAAAAATTAAATCTTACAGAAAACCCTTTCCGCCAAAGACGCGTTCGCAGGATAGTTACATGGGCTGTTGCTGCATTACTGGTGTTTGGATTCGGTTCAACATTTGGCTACCGGGGCTACTCGCTTCTTCAGGCTAAGAGCTTTATAAGAAAAGAAAACAGTCTATTCGTGGAGAAACTTATCAGCGCGAGTCTATTATCCACCGGAAACGGGCAGATGATCTCAGAATCCGGATGGTTTCAAGGCACCGAGAGCCTTTCAGATATGCTCGCTAACAGCCCGCTGTTCGCCAGCCCTGATTGAGTCTTACTTACCGGGAACAAGATTTCCCGCGATACCCCTTGATGGGTCCCATCACCCTGCCCTATAATATAAGAAGAACACTTCCTGTCGTTTGGAATGAAAATTGGCTTATAAGGGAAAAATTATCGGAGCGGCCATCGGTTCAGTGGCCGGGCCTTTGGGCAGCATTATCGGCGCCCTCATCGGCCACCTCTACGATGCAGGCAGTAAGGAATGGAAATACCCCGATAGTTTAAAACCAGTCTCCGCCTTACCTCTCAGCCGGGAAGGACAAAATTTCGTTACATCACTCGTAGGCTTGTCAATAGCCGTTGCCGGCTGCGACGGACCTGTCAAGGACAGCCAGATCGAGGCGCTTAAAACATTTTTCCGGACAAATTTGGAAACAGCATCGCTCGAACCGGTCAACACTATTATTGAAGATTCCATGAAAATGTCCACCGAGTTGGATGTCAGCATGCTCGCCATTCACTACGGTAACCTTACCCCTTTTGAAGGAAGGCTGCTTCTGCTCAGGATTCTTTTTAAGATCGCGTCGGCGGACCCGGAGGGCATCAGCCGGAAGGAAGAGAGATTGATCGAAAGAATAGCAGGGCTGCTCGGTCTGGAATCACACTTTCCGAGTGTAAAGTCTGAATTTGCATGGGCAGAGGATCGATCATACCAAATACTGGGAATTACCAAAAGCGCCGGTAAAGAGGAGATAAAAAAGGCTTACCGCAGGCTCGCATCCGTTTACCACCCCGACAGGGTGAGTTCTCTGGGAAAAGATTTTACCCTGCTTGCAGAAGAAAAATTTAAAATGATAAACGAAGCTTACGAAGGGATAAGGAAGACCCGGGCATTCTAAACTGTGTAATTTTACACGGCGCTTTCCGGAAGACGCCGGATTCGTGCGCCCAGTGCTTTCAAGCGCGATGCTATATTCACATACCCCCGTTCGATCTGATAGACATTGTGAATAGTGCTCTTACCTTCCGCGCAAAGAGCGGCGATAAGCATGGCCATGCCGGCTCGCACATCCGGCGATACGAGCTCCGAGCCTTTCAGCCGTGACGGTCCGGCAACCACTGCCCTGTGGGGATCGCATAAAATGATCCTGGCGCCCATGTCAATCAGTTTGTCCACGAAGAACATCCTCGATTCATACATTTTTTCATGAATCAGTATGGTACCGTTCACCTGCGTCGCTACGACCAGGGCTATACTTGTCAGGTCGGGCGCAAATC
>CBDUZM010000083.1:0-9385 GCA_965371685.1 uncultured Spirochaetaceae bacterium
CGGGCCATGATTTTAACTCACGAAGGGAAAAATAAATGAAAGGGCTTTGCTCTCTTCTCATCCTGTTTATAATTACACCTTTCAACTCTGCGGCCGCCGGACAGAAGGAGAGTAAACACCCGGAGCAGGATAAACGGCTTGTAATTTTCGTCAGCATACTCCCACAGAAATACCTGGTGGAACGAATCGGAACCGACAAGGTACATGTCGAAATGCTCATCAAGCCCGGTGAAAGCCCCCATTCCTTTGAGCCGACTCCAAAACACATAATGGCTATAGGAAAAGCCGATGCGTATTTCACGCTGGGATTTCCCTTTGAGGAAAAACTGATGGAAAAAATTTCCTCCGCCGCTCCTCATTGTAAGATATTCTCGATGGATGAAGGCATCGAGCGCCGGCCAATAGATGAACACAACCCGGGGAAAGACGAACACGAGGAAGGAGATTCGGATCCCCATATATGGCTGGCGCCGAAAAATATCATGATACTGGCCGTAAATATCCATAGAAGTCTGTTAAATCTCGATCCGGTCAATGCAGATTCATATACCCGGGAATTGGGGTCCTTGAACACCAAATTAAAAGAAGTGGACAGTAGGATCGGGCAGATTCTGGCGCCTTACAGAGGAGGAACTGTTTTCGTTTTTCATCCGGCATTCGGCTACTTTACCGATGCATACGGTCTTAAGCAGTATCCCGTGGAAACAGAAGGTAAAAGCCCCACCCCGCGACAGTTGGAAGCCTTGATAAAAAAAGCCAGAGAGCTGAACGCCAAAATCATCTTTGTCCAGCCGCAATTCGATCGACGAAGCGCCGAGATTGTAGCTGAATCCATTGGCGGGGTGGTTGTACCCATAGACCCCCTGTCAGCGAATCTTATTGATAATTTAAAAGAAATAGCAGACAGAATGGAAGAATCATTGAGGAGCGGGTATTAAAATGGCGGGGCAAACAGCTATAACAGTAGAAGATGTCTTTTTTTCCTACGAAGACCTTCCCGTGCTTGAAGATGTTAATTTCACCATTGAAAAGGGACAATTTCTGTCAATGATCGGACCCAATGGAGGAGGTAAAACGACTCTTTTACGTCTTCTATTGGGGCTGTTGAAACCTGATCGCGGGGAGATTCGTATTTTTGAGCAGCCTCCCAAAGCAGTCAGGCAGAAGATCGGTTATGTGCCGCAGTACTCATTATTCGATCCTCAATTTCCGGTAACCGTTATGGACGTAGTTCTAATGGGACGAGTGAAAAATCGTTTCGGCATGTACTCGAAAGAAGACAGAACTGCGGCTGGTCTCAGCCTCGGTGAAGTCGGTTTATCAGCCTTGAAGAAACGGGCACTTCCCGCCCTCTCCGGAGGACAAAGGCAGAGAGTCCTTATAGCCCGGGCGCTGGTGGGTGAACCGGAAATACTTCTTCTCGACGAACCGACGGCTCATGTGGATAGTTCCGTAGGGGACAAGCTCAACTCGCTGCTTCAAGATCTGAATAAAAGGATGACCATAATGCTGGCCACCCACGATATGGGTTTTGTATCCCATTTGGTCGGCGGGGTAATATGTGTCAACAGAAAAGTCGTCATGCATCCCACCAGCAAGATCGACGGAGAAACCATAAACCGGGTCTATGCCGGCGATATGCGCCTGGTACGCCACGATATATTCTGTGGGGAGGTTCCCGATGACCTCCCTCATTGAAGCCATTTTCAGTCCGGACATCCCCTTTGTCCGCTATGCGTTGATCGCGGGGATCCTGTCCAGCGCCGCCTTTGGTGTTATCGGTTCTTATGTTGTGGTAAGAAAGATCAGTTACATAGCCGGCGCAATCTCACATTCCGTTCTATCGGGAATCGGTCTGGCCCTCTTTCTGCAAGCCAGGTATGAAATAATGTGGTTTACACCACTCCTGGGCGCCATGATTACAGCCATTCTCTCCGCTCTTCTCATCGGGTTGGCCAGCATATACGCGAATCAGCGGGAAGATACCGTGATCGGCGCCATCTGGGCTATCGGTATGGCTGTAGGAATACTGTTCCTGGCAAAGACCCCGGGCTATATCGATCCGATGAGCTATCTCTTTGGGAATATCCTGATTATCTCAAAGGTTGATCTTATCATGATCGGTCTTCTCGATGCCGTGGTTGTGACAGCCGGCATCCTCCTCTACAACCAGTTCCAGGCGGTTTCCTTCGACGAAGAGTTTGCCAGGGTCCGGGGGTTGAAAACCGGATTGTATTACATGTTGATCCTTCTGCTCACCGCATTTACCGTGGTCCTGATGGTGACGATTGTCGGAATCGTTATGGTAATCGCCCTGCTGACCCTTCCCGCCGCCGTCAGCAGCTTGTTCTCAAAGAAGCTCTGGCAGATGATGCTCTTCTCTGCGTTTCTTTGTATGGTTTTCACAACCGCCGGGTTGGGATTCAGCTATGTCTACGATTCTCCAACCGGCCCGACGATCATCGTATTCGCAGGGCTGATATACCTTGCCGCTCTGCTTCTTAAACGACTTCTAAGGCGAAAAAAACTCCGGAAACATTAGTGTCACCTTGCCGGAGTATCCATCATCTCGACTATTTCTTCATGAAGCCGCTTTGCTCTTTCGACGCCCTTATTACCGAGCTCTTTTTGAAAACGATTGAGGACCTCGACTATTGTTCCTTCCCTGCTGCCAAAGGTCAGGTTATCAGCGTCGGTGATAATCTTCTCTTCGATGGTTACAGGCATATAGTCTTTATCCGGCAAATCCATTCGCTGCTCTCTTATATCTTCCCTGTTTATCCCCGATCCGAGATGTCGTTCACAGACCAGCGCATATCTTTCATCGATCCCTTCGATCCTTACTATCTCTGCCCCTTCTATTCCATGCCTGAGCGAAACGCTGCATACCAGCCTTCCGATATCGTGAAGCAGCGCTGCAGACCTGATAAAATCGACATCGGCGCCGGGAATTTCAACGGCATGCCTAAGCGCAATTTCCTGAACCTTTCGTGAATGGGCAAGAACCTTGTTCAGACTATTTCGATCCCGGGCGTACTTTTTTAACAATTCGACGGCTTTAAACTCATTTATATCTTGCATTATTACTATCCAATCGCTTCCCGGATTATTTTATCTATCGCAGGTATCCCAATGTCCGCATTACAATATTCTGAAACATAAAGGAAATCAAGACCGCCGTCCTGCCCGCCAATCCTTTTCTATGTGCCGGCAATCTGATAGTATTATTGTACGCTGTTATGAACAAGATTCCGGTTCGAGACAGGATATTAAATACCGCAACCCGCCTGTTTTATCGTCAGGGTGTTAAGAATACCGGTATAAACCAGATTATAGCAGAATCGAAGGTGGCCAAGGCCAGTTTTTACCAGCATTTCCCATCAAAAAAGCAGCTGATCCTATCATGTTTGGAAGAGTATGACGTATCCCTGTCAGAAGTATTACGGAAAATGTCTGCAAAATGTAAAAGCACAACAGAATTTTTTAAGAAATGGACAAGACTCATTAAAAAGAACGCGGTAACCAACGAATTTTTTATGGGTTGTCCAATCGCCAATCTGGGTTTTCAGGTAGATGCAGGCGATGAAGAGCTATCTAAAAAATTCAATGAAATAATTGACGGATGGTTTGGGGTTTTACAGCCGCTTTTTTTGAAATCCATTCGGCTCAAAGAAATTTCATCCAATGTCGATATAAAACGTCTTTTCGGAGAAATATTCGCTGTAAATGAAGGGGCGCTGCTTATGTGGCGCCTGACAGGTAAAAAAGAGCACCTGGATAACATCCTTCATGCAGTTTTACAATTAATAAAACAGGACTGAAACCTTTTTAAGCCGCTCATGAGCCGCCCCCCAGATTCTTCTTCGTTATACCCGATTCTTCATCCCTATAAATAATTATTTTCAATCCTTGCCTTTTTTCGATATGTTCGTTATAATATAAGACAGACTTGTCTGTCTGTTTAGATGTTATTTTATTCGGATAGATATCTGGAGGTTTAACCATGATTGTAGAACCAAAAATACGGAACAATACATGCCTGACATCTCATCCGGAAGGATGTGCGATAAATATAAAGAACCAGATTGAGTACGTGAGGAAGCAGGAGAGAATCACGGGATTTAAAAATGTTATGGTGATAGGTTCTTCAACGGGATACGGGCTGGCCAGCCGGATTACGGCCGCGTTCGGCGCCGGGGCCAAAACCATCGGCGTGGCTTATGAAAAGCCGGGTAAAGAAAATACTACCGGCACTGCAGGCTGGTATAATACTGTCTCCTTTGAAAGAGAGGCGGAAAAAAGCGGCATCCCTGCTTTCAGCATAAACGGTGATGCTTTTTCTCATGAAGTTAAGGATCGGGCAATTTCGCTTTTAAATAAACACCCGGGGAAAGTAGACCTTGTTATTTACAGCCTCGCTTCACCACGCAGGCTGGACCCGGACACCGGACGCCTCTATTCCTCTGTAATAAAACCTGTAGGAAGCGCGGTTACAACGAAGTCCCTCGATTTATTAAAGGCTCAAATAATTAATACTACTATTGAACCCGCAACAGATGAACAGGTAAAAAACACGGTTAAAGTCATGGGAGGAGAAGACTGGCAGTTATGGATAAACAGGCTGGAGGATGCTGATTTACTCGCTGAAGGAGCACAGACCATTGCATACTCCTACATCGGATCGGAAGTAACACATTCAATTTACAGGCACGGAACAATTGGTAAAGCAAAAAAACACCTGGAGTCAACAGCCCGTCGGTTGAATAACAGGCTTCGTTTATTCGGCGGCAGGGCAATTGTTGTGGTAAATAAGGCGGTTGTCACCAGAGCCAGTGCCGTTATTCCGGCTGTTCCTCTTTATATTTCTATCCTCTACAAGGTTATGAAAGAAAAAGGTTTTCATGAAGGATGTATCGAGCAGTCATATAGACTCTTTAGTGATTTCATTTCAAAAAAAGAGCCCGTTCTGGACAGCGAAGGACGAATACGGCTGGACGATCTGGAACTGCGAAATGATGTTCAGGAAGAGGTCCTTCGAATCTGGGAAAAGGTGAATACTGAAAACCTGACTTCTTTAACGGATATCAGACATTTTCAGGATGATTTTTACAAGTTCTTTGGTTTCAGACTACCAGCCGTGAACTACAAGGCAAATGTAAATACAAAAGCATGGATGAATTAATAATTTGTATTGTCATCAGGACAGAGTCTTGATGGATTGTCAAAGAATATTTTCCGCAGCACATCTTCGGAGGCGTCCGTTTCTTTGATTTTTTCAATCGCGGCGGGAACAAGGCCGGACATGAAACCACCGTCCGAGCCGTAGAGCAGCCGGTCCGTCGGACATCGGTGAATAATCTCCTCAATGTATCCGCAGCTTAAGGACGTACAGCTTAAGTAAATATTGGGTTGTCTGAGGCATGCGAAGATTGCGTCTTCGTAAAGGTCGTCCAGCCCGGCATGACCGAGTATGATCGTTGTCCCGGGGACTTTTTCCGCTGCAGCGGCGATCTGAAGCGGCGTCGAATAAGGCGGCGTGCCGTCATGGAATAATACGGGAAAGCCAAGTTCGCCGGCTTTTTTGAGAATCGGGAGCACATTCGAATTGACCATCGAAAAAGCCTGAAGCCACGGATGTAATTTCAAACCTTTCATGCCCAGTTCAGACTTGGCGTGGTCTAGTTCATATAGAGCCCTTTGAACGCCCTCATGCGGGCTGACAGTGCAAAAAGGAATAAAAAAATCCAGGTGATCCCTGACCGCTTCAGCCAGAATGTCGTTATTTCGGCATGGTTCGGAAATAAGCCCATCGGTAGTGCAAATCCAGGCCCGGCACAGCCCGGCTTCTTCGAATTCCTCACGAACTTCGGTAATTGTGTGCGGATTCTTTCCTAAGAGCGTGCCGGGCAGGTGGGTATGAGTATCGATAATCTTCATAATGTTATTCCCCATAAACTGCTTGCGTTCCCGCACATGATTTTGTATAGATTGTTCGAATCAAGCTCAAGACTTCTGATCTTGTCGACTTCCAAACGCGGCATGGACCTTGGATACCCGGAACCGAAAATTATGCGTTCTGCACCGATTTCTTCCACAGCCTGCCTGACGGCTGATCCGGGCACACAGGACGTATCCAGATATATATTGGGCGCCTGTTTGGCCGCTGGAATAACATCGTAACCGGCAAAATCTGTGTAGGCGAAATGTCCCATCACAAATCGCGCTTCCGGAAACCGCCTCGCTAATTCCGCCAGCTGAAAAGGCATTGCACATACCGGCGTCCCTGTGCTGCTATAGACGGGCTTACCGCGCTCAATGCAAACCTCGATAAGCGGATCGACGATTTTCTCTGTCAGACGAAACCCCTGCCTGGCGGGATGAAGATACAAACCGGCCAGCCGGCAGTCAAAGCCTTTTTGAAGGATATCGACGGCCTTCGCCCCATACCATGGATTCGCCACAGCCAGCGCGGAGAGCTTGCCGGGAAACTTATCAGCCCATTTCGCCATCTGCCGGTTGCCTTCTTCATTGTAAATAACGACAAACTCATCAGGGGGCGCAGCAACAGCATGCGAAATTCCGCTCTCTTCCATCCGCTCGAGCCAGTCCACGGCATCCGGTTCGCCTTGTTTGGATTTGAAACGAGCCGCCGAGTCTATCACTCGCATATTCATGTTAAATCCCTTTTAGAAAATAATCGGTTCAGGTGTAAAGGAAACTTCTTTGTACACACCATCCGCCTTAGATTCAAGTTCCATTATTTTTTCTGAAGCGGCCTTGACGGCGCCCTCTACGATTCTTTCACCCAATTGCCGCGATGCCCGCTGCGGATGACCCATTACTCCGACTAGAATGTCCGGCCGCTGGGTCATGCGGGGAATGACCATTTCATCATCGACGATTTTCTCCGCGTGCTGGTAATTGTCGGGGTGTTCTATCTGCAGTCTCAACAAAGGTTCAGGATCCTGCTCCATCTCATCCATTCGCACAAGGTCCGGTTCGAGAGCCATTACCATTGATGTTTCCAGCCAGCCGGCATGCCAGTCGCCTTCCTTACACGCCTTGCTGTCCCAGCCGATTTTTTCGGGATCGAATTTCCAGACCGGCAGCAGCGCAATCATCACGTTCTTAAAGGCGGGATTGAGTCTCAGGAGAAGCTTGACAGCGTTGTCCAAAGCCCTTGCATTCTCACTTCCGCCGTGACAGAGAAACATGTACAAATTACGGAATCCCTGTGAAACCAGCGATACAAGCACATCGCTTACCACCAGAGACATCACCGCCGGCGAGACATTGATCGTTCCCGGGCAGCCCCCGCCGGAAAACGACTGATATATCGTTGGGGCCACAAGAATGTCGGTCTTCTCGCCGATCATCCTGCCCACGTGAGCTGCTATCAGTGCGTCGGTTTTAAGCGGTAGATGATAGCCATGCTGCTCGATCACTCCGATTGGTATAATAATGGACTGTTTCCGCTTAAGATACTCTCGAACCATTTTTACTGTCATGTTTTCCATAACCGGAAAAGGATCGTTTGTTTTCTTACTTCCCATATAGGTCTCCTTTCATTCCTCTCGAGCTTCGCAGCAGTATATCTCACCACAGAAAAAAACTCAAAGAAAAAAGAAGTGTTACTAAACTTAGAATAATTTGGTACATTCTGACTGGTAAGAATAAAATGAGGGTTGGGCTTGATACCAGGGTATTAACGCCTCGCAATTTTATTGATGAATATTTAAAATGAATAAGAAAAAGCTATCAATTCGCTCCAGCCGACTTCCTTCGGCGGCGACTGAGCTCAGACATTAGGTCTACAAGGTAGAATGATGAATCGAGTCGAATTAGCCAAACGGATCTACAATATCTCACACATTACAGGTGAATTTAAACTGCGGTCGGGACAGATCAGTAATGAGTACTTCGACAAGTATCTCTTTGAGGGGCAGCCGGAAATCCTCAAGGCGATTACAGAGCAAATGCTGCCACTAATACCAGAAGGTGTTGAAGCTCTTGCAGGCCTTGAGATGGGTGGTATTCCCATTGTGACTATGCTGTCACAAGTCAGCAGCATACCTGCTCTATTCGTGAGAAAGAAAACCAAAGGATATGGCACCTGCAAACTCGTAGAGGGTGGCAGTATAGCAGGCAAGCGGCTTCTTATCGTCGAAGATGTTGTGACGTCCGGAGGGCAGATCGTTCTTTCCGCAAATGATTTAAGAGAACGCGGCGCCATTGTGGAAGAAATCGTCTGTATCATTGATCGCGAAGCGGGAGGAACAGACAATCTCAAGGAGCAAGGATTGTTCCTGAAGCCATTGTTCACGATGTCTGAGCTCGAGATAATAGCAGAGGGATAACCTGTTTCAGCGGACGCCGCTTTGCGTCACCGCTGGACCGGGTCGTCAGGCAGCATTAGTTATAAGTGAGATAATATTTATATTGCTGTTTGATAAGATGACGTTTACTATTGGTTATAAGAGGGGAGTAAATGTATAAATGAAACAAACACGCTACTACAATGCGAAATGGGTTTCGGCCTATTATGATGAGTACGCTGACAAGGAATGGGAAAGATTCGATCGCAGCCCCGCAGATATGGTGAATCTGCATATCCATTCTCACTACCTTCGTCATTTTGTTAAACCCAAATCGAAGGTGCTTGAAATTGGTGCCGGACCTGGACGATTCACACAAATCCTTGCTGAACTTGGATGCCGCGTTCTTGTAACAGACATCTCCCAGGTCCAACTTGCGCTCAACGAGAAGTATGCCAAGCAGCACGGCTTCGAGAATGCCGTGGAAGAACGCCTGCAGTTGGATGTTTGCGATATGAGTCGCCTTTCATCAGAATCATTTGACTCTGTAGTCTGCTACGGAGGACCATTGAGCTATGTCTTCGAAAAGGCAGAAAAGGCATTAGGCGAATGCGTTCGTACTTGTAAATGTGGCGGATATGTGCTTGCCAGTGTGATGTCTCTCTGGGGAGGATGTCACCGATACCTGGAAGGTGTTCTTGAGGTACCCCCGGAGAATAATAGAAGAATCACAGACTCTGGCAATCTGGCACCAGAGAATTTGGAAGGAGCAACCCATTTTTGTCATATGTTTCGGGCAAAAGAGCTGTACGGGCTGGCTGAACGAAAGCGCCTTACTGTGTTGGCAATGAGTGCTTCGAACTGCCTCTCTCTCAGGGCAGATAATTTCCTTGCTGCGGCCAAACAAGATGAGACAAAGTGGTCGGAACTTCTCCGTATGGAAATTGAGGCAGGACGTGAGGAGGGATGCCTGGATATGGGAACCCACATCATAATGGTTGGAGAAAAGCAGTAGAAAAGAAAGAGAGCGCCGAGAGCGCCCGGCATGTTGTTCAACCTGGCTTTTTATT